>NZ_JAAGPM010000052.1:0-52220 GCF_017104865.1 Burkholderia sp. Ac-20349 | reverse complement strand
TGTGCTCCTCCGATCTCGTCCGCCGCCGCGCCGGCCGAACGTGCAGCACATGCGCCGGCGCCGCCCGAAGACGAGCCGGCTGCGGCCGGGACGAACGGCCCGGCGCAGCCCGGCCCGCGCGACGCTCAGTAGATCACGACGGGTGCCGGCCGGTAGTACACGGGCCGTGCCGGCACGACGATGCACCCGGCCAGCGTGATCGCGACGAGCGCGATGGCGATTGCGGTTCGTTTCATCGCTCGCCTCCATCATGCCCAGTGACCACGGGTCCAGAACCAGTTCGGACCGCGCTGGTCCCAATGGCCCGGCACCCATTGCATGCCGACGCGCTCGGCTTCCCAGTGGCCGCCGATCCACACGTAGCGGCCATGATCCCAGTGCCAGTGCCCGCGATCCCATACGTAGCCCACGCGCGTGGCCGGCACGACCTCGTAGCGCACCGGCGGCGGCGCATTCGGCGCGACCACGACGATTTCCTCGGTGCGCACGGCGACCGGCTCGGCGACGACCACGCGGCCCTGCGGTGCGATCACGGGCGTGCCGACGAGAATCTCGTCCGCACGTGCGGCAAGCGGCGCGACGACGGCTGACAGGCTCGCGGCAAGCAGTGCGAGCGAAACGATACGACGTTGAACGATAGAGACAGCCATCACAAACTCCTGGTTGAACAAGTTACGCGAGCGTATTCGTTCAATGCGGGAGGTGCGGTTACGGCCGACAGACGCCTTGTTACGGCGTGCCCGAAAGTGCAACAGGGCGTAAGACGCGCACGGCGGCGAGTGCCGCCGTGCGGAGGGATACCGGCAAGCGTCAGGCTTGCGGGATCTCGATCTTCACTTCGAGGACTTCGAGATCGTCCTGGCGCTCGAGGCTCACGCGGATGTCATCGTTCGAAATATGGACGTACTTCGAGATGACCGCGACCAGCTCTTTCTGCAGCGCCGGCAGGTAATCGGCCGGCGGCCGGCCGCCGACGCGCTCGTGCGCGATGATGAGCTGCAGGCGCTCCTTCGCGACCGATGCGGACTTCTTCTTCTCGCCGAGGAGAAACGAAAGGATGGACATGGTCGGCCTCCGTTACTTGCTGCCGAAGAGGCGCTGCAGCAGGCCCGGCTTCTGGTAGTCGGTGAAACGCAGCGGCTTGTCTTCGCCGAGGAAGCGCGCGACGACGTCCTTGTACGCTTCCGCCACGTCGGTGCCATCGATATGCACGGCCGGCAGGCCCTGATTCGATGCATGCAGCACGGCTTCCGACTCGGGCACCACGCCGATCAGCTTGATGCGCAGGATCTCGCTGATGTCCTCGAGCGACAGCATCTCGCCTTCGCTGACGCGCTTCGGGCTATAACGCGTGATCAGCAGGTGTTCCTTGATCGGATCCTTGCCTTCGGTCGCGCGCTTCGTCTTCGACGACAGGATGCCGAGAATGCGGTCCGAGTCGCGCACCGACGACACTTCCGGGTTCGTGACGATCAGCGCTTCGTCCGCGAAGTACATCGCGTGCAGCGCGCCTGCCTCGATACCGGCCGGCGAATCGCAGACGATGTAGTCGAAGTCCATCGCGACGAGGTCGTTCAGCACCTTCTCGACGCCGTCACGCGTCAGCGCATCCTTGTCGCGGGTTTGCGACGCCGGCAGGATGAACAGGTTCTCGCACTTCTTGTCCTTGATCAGCGCCTGGTTCAGGTTCGCTTCGCCCTGGATCACGTTCACGAGGTCGTACACGACGCGGCGCTCGCAGCCCATGATGAGATCGAGGTTGCGCAGGCCGACGTCGAAGTCGATCACGGCCGTCTTGTGGCCGCGCAGCGCGAGACCGGACGCAAAGCTCGCGCTCGTCGTCGTCTTGCCCACGCCGCCCTTGCCCGAGGTCACCACGATGATTTTTGCCATTTACCCAATACCCTGTGTTCGTCAATGAGAGCCGATCGATCCGGAGCGCACCGCGTGGATTACGTCAGGCGCAGCGGTTCGATCATCAGTTTTTCCTCTTCGAGCCGGATCTGCACCGATTTGCCCAGTACTTCGGCGGGCAGCGGGTTCTCGGTTGTTCGATAGATACCCGCGATCGAAATCAGTTCCGGCTCCAGACACGTGCAGAAAATGCGCGCGTCGTGATTGCCGTGCACGCCCGCGAGTGCGCGGCCACGCAACGGCGCGTAGATGTGGATATTGCCTTCCGCGATGATCTCCGCACCGTGACTGACCGGCGCGAGCACCACGAGGTCTCCTTTCGCGTAAATCTGCTGCCCCGAACGCAACGGCCGGTCGATCACGAGCGTCTGGCCCCCCGCGTGCAACAACGTCGGCGCGGGCTCCTGCGCCAGTTCGACTGCCCGAGCGGCGGCGGCTTCGACGACGGGCGCCGGCGCCGGCTCCGCTTCGTCGGCGTGCTTTGCGGCCGGCGCACGGCGATCGCGCGCTTCGAGCAACGGCAGGCCGGCTTCCCCCGCCCAGCCCTGCGTTGCCAGCGCGACGACACCCACCGGGCGCATCCGCACGTCGTTCAGCATCTGGCGGATGTCCGCCAGCGCGACGCGTTCGCCGTCAGCCAGGCGGCGGACGTCGATCGCGACGACATCGTCGGCGAAAAACTCGGGAGTCGCTTCGAAGCGCTTGACCAGTTCGGTACGCAACGCGTCGAGATCGGTCGTCTTCACGGTGAACAGCAACGTATCGACCGATCCGCTGCGCAGCTCGAAGAATGGCGATTTTTTAAGCGACATGGACACTCTGCAAAAATTTTTTGCGTATTTTACAGGCGTCCACGCGCGCGGCCATTATTTTTGGGGAGCCGGGTGGTGGTGGCCCGGGCGGGCGCACAACCGGCAGGCGGGCAGGCAGCGGGCGACCGGACCTTCATCGCGCCGTGCGGCCCGCGTTCTGACGTCGCGTCAGTGCTTCACCTGCGACACGTACAGCGATTTCATCGCGCCCGGCATCCGCGCAATCGGCGCGTGTTCGCCGGTGTTGCCGAAACCCGCACGCTCGTAGAAGCGGATCGCGTTGCGGTTCGCATCGGCAATCCATGCGTAGACATCCTGGGCGCCGCGCTCGGCGAGCCAGGCGGTGGCCGTCTCCAGCAGCAGCACGCCGCCGCGCAGATGGCGCACCGCGTGCGCGACCCACAGCTCGCTGACGAACGCGCGCCGATCGGGCGTATTGTCGAAATACGCGCCGATCATGCCGGCCGGATGGCCTTCGGTATACAGCAGGAAAGTCGTCGATTCGTCGGACACGGCGCGCTGCGCGGCAATCGCCGACGCTGCGTCCGCTTCGACGTTCAGCAATTCGGCCTCCGGCGCTTCGCCGGGCGCGTAGGGCTCGCGCAGCGATGCGGCGCGGAGTTCGCGATACACGCCGCCCTGGTCGGCAACGATACGACGAACGGTCAAGGTCGAACTCATGCAGGCACAGCCCCCTTCGGACAGCAAGCTATTAGCTTCAACCGAAAGCGGGGCATGAGTCAAATCGTTATTTTCAAATGGCAGCGCGAATTGAAAGGCGGCGGGGGCCGCCAGCTGTCTTGCGAGCAGCCAATGTGCAGGTGCAGCATCGCCACGTCGATGCGTGCGTCAGGACGACGGCCATGACCGCTTCGTTCGACGCATGTCGCCAGTCGCCTTATGGCATGAGGCAATCGCCTGCCGGAGCTTGCGGACTTCATCGCGGAAGCCGTAACGATCCGTAATACTTGTAACCCCGAAAGCAGGCGTCGCGGGGACTCGCCGCGTTCCGCATATTGCATCGCAACATTTGTTGTGAGCCTGCAGCGTCGACACCCGAACGCGTCACGGCACCCGATCCGTCTGACAAATCTGCCGCCCGCGCGGGTCGATCCGGCGTTCCCCGCATGTTTCAATCAGCGTGCGCGGCCCCTTCCCTGCCTGCGCCGTGCGCCCCCCTCCGTTTGGAGCCACGCGCCTAGCGCCGGAGTTTGGCAAGCGTGCGCATGGGTCGTATAACAGGCAGAACCGGGTGACGATCCGGTAGAACCGCGCGTGCGTCGCGGACCAACGAGAATTCGAACAACCGGACAGGCGGCCGCCCTCGGGCCGGCCGGCAGGAGGGAGACAATGGCAATGACCGACGGATCGGCTTCGGGCTGGTCGGATGGCAAGCGTTACCTGTGGCTGCTCGGCGCTCTGACGATCACGCTGCCGATTCTCGCCGCCCAGCTCGCGCTGTCGACGGGCCTGCACGTGTTCTGGTGGTTCGGCCCGCTGTTCGCGTTCGGCGTGATCCCGATCCTCGACACGCTGATCGGCGACGATCGCGACAACCCGCCCGAGGCGGTCGTGCCGCACCTCGAACGGGAGCGCTATTACCGGCTGATCGTCTATCTCGCGACCTTCGTCGAATACGTCGCGTTCTTCGTGTGCGTCTGGATCGTCGGCACCCACGCGCTCGCCTGGTACGACTACGTCGGCTTCGCGCTGTCGCTCGGCGCCGCGACGGGCATCTCGATCAATACCGCGCACGAGCTCGGGCACAAGACCAACCGCTTCGAGCGCTGGCTCGCGAAGATCACGCTCGCGCCGGTCGCCTACGGCCACTTCTACGTCGAGCACAACCGCGGCCACCACGTGCGTGTCGCGACGGCCGAGGATCCGGCGAGCGCGCGCTACGGCGAATCGTTCTGGGCGTTCCTGCCGC
Source organism: Burkholderia sp. Ac-20349 (assembly GCF_017104865.1). NCBI lineage: Bacteria > Pseudomonadati > Pseudomonadota > Betaproteobacteria > Burkholderiales > Burkholderiaceae > Burkholderia > Burkholderia sp. Ac-20349. The sequence goes on along the minus strand of NZ_JAAGPM010000052.1, from coordinate 47,564 downwards.
GCACCGTGACCGGCAGCATCCGCTCGGCGTGGCGGCTCGAGAAGGCCCGCCTCGAACGGCTCGGGCATTCGCCGTGGACCTGGCGCAACGAGGTGCTGCACGCATGGGCGATGACCGTCGTCGTGTGGGGCATCGCGATCGCGATGGCCGGCAAGGTCGTGATCCCGTTCCTCGTGATCCAGGCCGTCTACGGGGCGTCGCTGCTCGAAGTCGTGAACTACGTCGAACACTACGGGCTCGGCCGCCGCAAGCTGCCGAGCGGCCGCTACGAACGCTGCACGCCGCAGCATTCGTGGAACAGCAATCACGTCGTCACCAACCTGTTCCTGTACCAGTTGCAGCGGCACGCCGACCATCACGCGAATCCGACACGCTCGTACCAGGCGCTGCGCCACTTCGACGATTCGCCGCAACTGCCGGCCGGCTACGCGACGATGATCCTGTTCGCGTACGTGCCGCCGCTCTGGTATCGCGTGATGAATCCGCGTGTCGTCGCGCACTACGGCGGCGACATGGCGCAATCGAACATCAAGCCGTCGATCCGCGCCCGGGTGCTCGCGCAATATCCGGCCGCGGCGTGATCGCGGGGGACGGGCCGGTGTTAGCCGGCGCCGGCGCGCGGCCCAAGGCCAACGCCACGCCGCCCCCCCGGTTCCGTTTCAGTCCGGCGCGACGGCGCCGCCGTCAGGCCATTTCCGGCAGCCTGAACACGGCCACCGCGTGCCGCAGCGCGCTCGCCTGCTCGGCCAGTGCCTGCGTCGCAGCCGACGCCTGCTCGACGAGCGCCGCGTTGCGCTGCGTCGCTTCGTCCATCTGCGTCACCGCGATGTTCACCTGCTGGATGCCGCCGCTCTGCTCCTGCGACGCGGACGAGATCTCGCCGACGATCGTCGTGACGCGCTGCACCGCGCCGACGATCTCGTGAATCGATTCGCCCGCACGGCCGATCAGCACCGCGCCCTCGTCGACCCGCCGCGTCGACTGCTCGATGAGCCCCTTGATCTCCTTCGCGGCGGCGGCACTGCGCTGCGCAAGCGTCCGCACTTCCGCCGCGACAACCGCGAAGCCGCGCCCCTGTTCGCCCGCACGCGCGGCCTCGACCGCTGCGTTCAGCGCGAGGATGTTGGTCTGGAACGCGATGCCGTCGATCACCGCGATGATTTCGCCGACCTTCGCCGAGCTGTCGGCGATACCGTTCATCGTGCCGACGGCATCCGTCATCACGCCGCCGCCTGCCGCCGCGATGTTCGACGCGTCACGTGCCAGTTGCGCCGCGTGCTGCGCGTGCTCGGCCGACTGGCGGACGATGCCCGTGAGTTCGGTCATGCTCGCGGCCGTCTCCTCGAGCGACGCGGCCTGCGCCTCGGTACGCGCCGACAGGTCATGATTGCCCGACGCGATCTGGGCGCTCGCCGTCGCGACGGCTTCGGCGTGCGTACGCACTTCGAGCACGACACCCGACAGGCTCGCCTGCATCGTCTGCAACGCGCGCAGCAGGTCGGCGATCTCGTCGCGGCCAGCTGCATCGACGTCGCGCGTCAGGTCGCCTTCGGCGACGGCCTGCGCGCACGCCACCGCGCGGTCGAGCGGACGCAGGATCGCGCGGCTGAACAGGAACGCGCCCACCATCGCGACGCCGAGCACGACCAGCATCAGCACGAGGCTCGCAGTGGTGGCGTGCTGCGCGTCGCGGCTCGCCTGCGCCGATACGGCGGCACTCTCGTCGGCGATCGACTTCGCGGCCCGCTCCAGCAGCGCCGCGGGTTCGCGGTCGACGCCCGCCACGGCGGCATCGCCGGCCGACGGTTCGAATCCGGCAGCCTTGAACGCGTCGAACCCGCGCCGGTAGCCCTCGCCCATCGCCGTGTGCGCGCGCATGAACTGCTCGACGAGCGAGCGGCTCTCGCCGGGCGGCAACTGGTGAACGAGCTGCGCGGCGAGCGTATCGACCGTCCGCTCGCGCGTCTGGAACGCCTGCCAGTACCGGTCGAGCTTGTCGGGCTGCTTGCCGCGCAGCAGCGTGTCCTTCCATTCCTGCACCTGCAGCTTGAATTGCACGAGCGTGGCCGACACGAGCCGTTCGTCGCCGACGTTCGTCTGCACGTCTTCGGCAAACGTATCGATCGACCGATTGAGAATGTGGATACCGTACAGCGCGCCACCGAACATCAGCAGCAGCGCGATAGCGAATGCGAGGGGAATCTTGTAGCTCAGCTTCATGGAACCTTGAATCGACGGGGAACGATGCGGTCCGGCACGGGCGCCGGCCGCCGCCTCGTGTTAACGGCGCAGGAAGCGCGGGCTTAAAGCTGAAGAAAGCGGGGGAGACTGGATACGCGCGACAAGACCGGCCAGTCCGATCAGGTCGGATGCGTCGCGCGGCCCGGCGGTCGCGGCCCTGCGCGGGCACGCCACTCAGCGGCGCACGACGACGAACGACGCGGATGCGAGTACGAACAGCGCCATGCCCGTCAGGACTTTCGAGACTCGGTTGTTCGTCAGGGAGACGCGGTGTGTGCCATTCGGCGCCGCTGTATCGAAGACGCGGCACGATCATGCACGCGGTGGGCGCTGCGGCATCAGCACGATCCGGATTGCCGACGGTCAAGCTGTTGCCACTGCAACGGCTTGCGATACGACGCACGCGCCGCGCGCCCAAAACGAAAAACCCCTTGATCCTTCCGGATCAAGGGGCTTCGTATTTTGGCGGAGAGGGTGGGATTCGAACCCACGGTACGGGGAAACCGTACGCCTGATTTCGAGTCAGGTACATTCGACCACTCTGCCACCTCTCCTTCCTTACTGCATTTCGCGGTTGGTCGTTTCCGCGAAAGAAAAGATTATAGAACGTTCTCTTCGAAACCCACAAGCCCTTTTTGCAAATATTTTTACGAGAGCACCAAGGGCTTGCAGGCGCGCGATCTTACGACGCCTTCACGGGCGCGTCGATGCGCTCGATGCCACCCATGTACGGACGCAGCACGTCCGGCACCGTGACCGAGCCGTCCGCGTTCTGGTAGTTCTCCAGCACCGCGACGAGCGTACGGCCGACGGCGAGACCCGAACCGTTCAGCGTATGCACGAGCTCGGGCTTGCCCTGCGCGTTGCGGAAACGCGCCTGCATCCGGCGCGCCTGGAACGCTTCGGTGTTCGAGCAGCTCGAGATCTCGCGGTAGGTGTTCTGCGCAGGCAGCCACACCTCGAGGTCGAACGTCTTCGCGGCCGAGAAGCCCATGTCGCCCGTGCACAGCGTGATCACGCGGTACGGCAGGCCGAGCTTCTGCAGGATCGCTTCCGCATGGCCGACCATTTCGTCGAGCGCCGCGTACGACGCTTCCGGCGCAACGACCTGCACCATCTCGACCTTGTCGAACTGGTGCTGGCGGATCATCCCGCGCGTGTCGCGGCCGTACGAACCGGCTTCCGAGCGGAAGCACGGGGAATGCGCGGTCAGCTTGATCGGCAGCGCGGATGCATCGACGATCGACTCGCGCACGGTGTTCGTCAACGAGATTTCCGACGTGGAGATCAGGTATTGCGTGACCTTGTTCTCCTCGCCGCCCTTCTCGACGCGGAACATGTCGTCCGCGAACTTCGGCAGCTGGCCCGTGCCGTACAGGATCTCGGGGTTCACGATGTACGGCGTATACGTTTCGGTATAGCCGTGCTGCAGCGTGTGCGTATCGATCATGAACTGCGCAAGCGCGCGGTGCAGGCGCGCGATCGAGCCGCGCAGCATCGTGAAGCGCGCGCCGGCGAGCTTCGCGCCGGTCTCGAAATCGAGGCCGAGCGGCGTGCCGACGTCGACGTGATCCTTCACCTCGAAATCGAACTGGCGCGGCGTGCCCCAGCGGCGCACTTCGACGTTGTCGGCTTCGTCCTTGCCGACCGGCACGCTTTCGTGCGCGATGTTCGGCATGCCCAGCATCAGGTCGGACAGGCGCGCCTGGATTTCGCCGAGCTTGGCTTCTCCCGCCTTCATTTCGTCGCCGATCCCGCCGACCTCGGCCATCACGGCCGACGTGTCCTCGCCCTTCCCCTTCATCGCGCCGATCTGCTTCGACAGGCTGTTACGGCGCGCCTGGAGCTCTTCGGTGCGGGTCTGGATCGCGCGGCGTTCCGCTTCGAGGGCGGAGAACGCGGCGATGTCGAGGGTGTAGCCGCGATCGGCGAGGCGCTGGGCGACGCCGTCGAGGTCTTTGCGCAGCAACTGGATGTCGAGCATGGGAGGACTTGGAGAATCGTTGTGTAAGACGGGAATTCTAACGCACCGCGGGGCCGCCACGGCACTGGCCGGACGGACAATGCTGCAAACGGGCGATGACCGGGGTGCGACGGCCATGGCAGTATCGCATTGCCGGTCCGCCCGTCGGCACCCGCCGAATCGCGCGGCATCGACGCGCGGCGGATCGCGAAACATCCGTGTGCGCCTGCCGCAGTGCATCGAGCGAGGCACCCGCCACCCGTCACAGCTACTCAAGGAACCCGATGGCCATCGAACTGGACAAGGACGTACGCGACCGCGCGATCGCGTCGCTGCAACGCTATTTCACGGAAAACATGGACGAGCCGATCGGCAATATCCAGGCCGGCGCACTACTGCACTTCTTCGTCGAGGAAATCGCGCCCGCGATCTACAACCTCGCGATCGCCGATGCGCAGCAGAGCCTGCACGCCCGCGTCACCGAACTCGACATCGAGTGCCATCAGGAGCCGTTCGGCTACTGGAAGAAACAGCCGGCCCGCAAGCGCTGACACACTCGCGGCGGCGCCGGCCTCACCGGGCCGCGCGCGCCCGTCAGTCCTTCTTGCCTGCCTCGCGGTCGAGTTCGCGCAGCCACGCGAGCTTGTCGGCGATCTTCGATTCGAGCCCGCGCGGCACCGGCTTGTACCAGCGCGGTTCGCGTATCCCGTCCGGCAGGTACGTCTCGCCGGCCGCATACGCATTCGGCTCGTCGTGCGCGTAACGGTAGGCATGACCGTAGCCGAGTTCCTTCATCAGCTTGGTCGGCGCGTTGCGCAGATGCACGGGCACCTCGCGCGACTTGTCCTGCTTCACGAACGCCATCGCCTGGTTGAACGCGTTGTAGCCTGCGTTGCTCTTCGCTGCGCACGCGAGATAGATCACCGCCTGCCCGAGCGCGAGTTCGCCTTCCGGCGAGCCGAGCCGCTCGTAGGTTTCGGCCGCGTCGTTCGCCATCTGCAGCGCGCGCGGATCGGCAAGGCCGATGTCTTCCCACGCCATCCGCACGATCCGCCGCGCGAGATACTTCGGATCCGCGCCGCCGTCGATCATCCGGCAGAACCAGTACAGCGCGCCGTCCGGGCTCGAACCGCGCACCGACTTGTGCAGCGCCGAAATCTGGTCGTAGAAGTTGTCGCCGCCCTTGTCGAAGCGCCGCGCGTTCAGCGTCATCGCGCTGCTGACGAACTCGGCATCGATCGTCGCGACGCCGGCTGACGTGGCGGCCGTCTGCGCCTGCTCGAGCAGGTTCAGGAAGCGCCGCGCATCGCCGTCCGCGTAGCCGACCAGCGTATCGATCGCCTTGTCGTCGAACGCGAGGCCGTCGAGCGCGATTTCCTGTGCGCGCTTCAGCAGTTGGCGCATCTCGTCGTCGTTCAGCGACTTCAGCACGTACACCTGCGCACGCGACAGCAGTGCCGAATTGACCTCGAAGCTCGGGTTCTCGGTCGTCGCGCCGATGAAGGTCACGAGCCCCGACTCGACGAACGGCAGCAACGCGTCCTGCTGGCCCTTGTTGAAGCGGTGGATTTCGTCGACGAACAGGATCGTGTGGCGGCCGGTGCGGTTCAGCGTGTCCTTCGCCTGCTCCATCGACTCGCGGATGTCCTTCACGCCGCCGAGCACCGCCGACAGCGCGATGAACTCGCAGTCGAACGCGAGCGCGGTGAGCCGCGCGAGCGTCGTCTTGCCGACGCCGGGCGGCCCCCACAGGATCATCGAATGCGGCTTGCCCGATTCGAACGCGAGCCGCAGCGGCTTGCCTTCGCCCAGCAAATGCGTCTGGCCGATCACCTCGGCGAGCGTCTTCGGCCGCAGCGACTCGGCGAGCGGCCGGCGCGGCTCGACTTGAAACAGGTCGGACATGAACCCTCGCTCCACTTCAAACGGTAGCGGCCGAACGCGGCCGCCGGACCCGACATTATGACAGCCGCGCGAAAGCCCCGCCGCGCCTGGTGCCCGTATCCGGTGCCCGCGCCTGGTGCCCGCGCCCGGAAACAAAACGGGCCTGCCGTCGCCGGCAGGCCCGTTGCGGGAGCGCGGCGCGCGGCGCGCGGCGCCGGTCAGCCGGTAATCACGTCCGCGCCCTTCGGCACAACGAACTTGAACGTATCGCCCTTCAGCGGCGGATTGGTCTGGATGTTCGTAAACGTCAGCAGCGTGACGTTGCCGAACACGTCGTGCAGCTCCATCGCGGCGAGCGTGCCGTTCTTGAAGCCGATGCCGATCCGCTGGAACTGCGTGTCCTGCGCCTTCGGCAGCATCTCGAGCCATTCGATGCCGCCCTTCTCGCCGGCATCGCGCAGCGTGTAGTTCTTCTCGAGATCGTTGCTGCCGAACAGGATCGCGGCCGGGCTCGCGCCCAGTGCACCGTTCAGCTTGCGCTCGGTGACCTGGTTCAGGTCGCGGTCGTACACGTAGAGCTTCTCGCCGTCGGCCTGCAGCACCTGCTGGTACGGCTTCTGGTACGTCCAGATGAACTTGCCCGGACGCGCGAACACGAACGTGCCGCTCGAATTGTCGGTGGGCTTCGGCACGGCCTGCACGGCGCTCGCGCCCTTCGACGGTGCCTTGACGATCTGCTGCGTGAAGTCGCCCTTCGCCGAACGCACCTGCGACACGAACGCCTTCAGTTGCTCGGTGCCGCCCGCGAACGCGTGCGTCGCCGCGAGCATCAGCGATGCGCCGGCGAGCGCCGCGCCGAGCCAGCGCCGCGTCGAACGAAGGGACATTGCGAACGAATGTTGCTGCATATTGCGGTTTTCTCCCTGGATGGCCGGCGCTGCGAGCGCCGCGGACTCATTCCGCGTCGCGCGCCGGCACAAGAATTTCGCGGTTGCCGCTCGACGACATCGCCGACACGAGCCCCGACTGCTCCATCTGCTCGAGCAGCCGCGCCGCGCGGTTATAGCCGATCCGCAAGTGGCGCTGCACGAGCGAGATCGACGCGCGGCGGTTCTTGACGACGATCTCGACCGCCTGGTCGTACAGCGGATCAGACTCGTCGCCGCCTTCGCCGGTTCCCGCGCCGGCCGAGCCCTCGTCGCCGTCGGCGGTGCCGCCTTCGAGCAGGCCCTCGACGTAGTTCGGCTCGCCCTGCTCCTTGAGCTTCTCGACGACACGGTGCACTTCGTCGTCCGCGACGAACGCGCCGTGCACCCGCACCGGCAGCCCGGTGCCCGGCGCCAGGTACAGCATGTCGCCCATCCCGAGCAGCGATTCGGCGCCCATCTGGTCGAGAATCGTGCGCGAGTCGATCTTCGACGACACCTGGAACGCGATCCGGGTCGGCACGTTGGCCTTGATGAGGCCGGTGATCACGTCGACCGACGGTCGCTGCGTGGCAAGGATCAGGTGGATACCGGCCGCGCGCGCCTTCTGCGCGATCCGCGCGATCAGTTCCTCGACCTTCTTGCCGACGACCATCATCAGGTCGGCCAGCTCGTCGATCACGACGACGATGTTCGGCAGGCGGCCAAGCGGCTCCGGATCTTCCGGCGTCAGGCTGAACGGATTCGGCAGCTTCTCTTCGCGCTTCGCGGCCTCGTCGATCTTGTTGTTGTAGCCGGCCAGGTTGCGCACGCCGAGCTTGCTCATCAGCTTGTAGCGGCGCTCCATCTCCGCGACCGTCCAGTTCAGCGCGTGGCCGGCCTGGCGCATGTCGGTGACGACCGGGCACAGCAGGTGCGGAATGCCTTCGTAGACGCTCATTTCGAGCATCTTCGGATCGATCAGGATCAGGCGTACCTGGTCGGCGGTCGCTTTATACAGCAGCGACAGGATCATCGCGTTGATCCCGACCGACTTGCCCGAACCGGTCGTGCCGGCGACCAGCAGGTGCGGCATCTTCCCGAGATCGGCGCACACCGGCTTGCCGCCGATGTCCTTGCCGAGGCTCAGCGTCAGCGCCGACGACGCGGCCGCATAGACTTCGGAGCCGATGATCTCGGACAGGTGCACCGTCTGGCGGCGCTGGTTCGGCAGTTCGAGCGCCATGTAGTTCTTGCCGGGGATCGTCTCGACGACGCGGATCGACACGAGCGACAGCGAACGCGCGAGATCCTTCGCGAGGTTGACGATCTGGCTGCCCTTCACGCCGGTGGCCGGTTCGATCTCGTAGCGCGTGACGACCGGGCCCGGATACGCGGCGACGACGCTCGCCTCGACGCCGAAGTCCTTCAGCTTCTTCTCGATCAGGCGCGACGTGAATTCGAGCGTGTCGGCGGAAATCGCCTCCTGCGCCTTCGGCGCGGGATCGAGCAGCGACACCGCCGGCAGCGTCGAATCGCCCGGCAGGTCGGTGAAGAGCGGCACCTGGCGCTCGCGCTCGACGCGCTCGGACTTCACCGGCGTGACGACCGGCGGCACGATCGTCACGGGCTCGTGATCCTCGATGCGCACACGCTCCTCCTCGACCTTGCCCTCGCGACGCACGGCCGCGGCCTCGCCGAGCTTGCGGTCGCGCTCGGCCTCGCGGCGCAGCTTCGCGACATTGACGGCGGACAGGATCGCGCCGCCGACGCGCTCGGCGACCGACAGCCACGAGAAGCGGAAATACAGCGACAGGCCGATCGCCAGCGCGATCAGCAGCAGCAGCGTGCCGCCCGTGAAGCCGAACGCATGCGACATCGCACCCGCGACGGCCTCGCCGACGACGCCGCCCGGCGCGCGCGGCAGTTGCACCTTCAGCGACCACATGCGCAGCGCCTCGATGCCGTCGCACGCCAGCACGACGAGCACGAACGCGAGGATTTCGGTGAGCCAGCCGATCGGCCGCTCGGGTTCGTCCGCGACCGCCTCGTGGCGCGTGATGCGGCGATAGTTGACGGCGATGCGCCGCGCGAGCGGCACGATCAGCCAGTAGGCCGACAGGCCGAACAGCAGCAGGATGATGTCGGCCGTCCACGCGCCGACGCGGCCGGCCCAGTTCGAGATGTGGTCCACCTGGGCGGCGTGCGTCCAGCTCGGATCGCGCCGGCTGTAGCTCAGCAGGGCCATCACCAGAAATGCGCAGAGCGCGACCTGGAGAATCCAGCGGATCTCCGTGAGGAGCTTCGACATCCGGTGCGGCAACGCCTGTGCCTGGGCGGAATAAGGAGCTTTTGCCATGAATCCGTATAAAGAGGACGGGCCGTGCGCCCGCCTGTCGTTCGATCCCGCTTATTGTAAACGCTGCACCGGGCCGCCAAGTGTAAATGACGGTTACATAAGAGGGCCGGGGTACGGCCGGCCCCGCGGACGCGCTCCGCAGCGGCCCTTTCACCCTGGTCCGGCCGGCCGTCGGGCACCGCTGCTGCGCCGCCCCGAACCGGCGCCCCGCCCTGCCGCACCCGTGCGGCAACGCGTCGCCGCGCGCCCCGCCCGCCTCGCGTGCGCGGCCGTTGCGCCGCCCGACACTATCGCCTCGATTGAAACTCTCGTTCGGCAGCGCAGCAACGGGGCCTTTATAATGCGCGTCTGATACCCATCTATGACGGCATCCCGGTCAACCCGGATCGTACGGCGAGCCCCACCCCGCCCGCCGCGGCCGCCTTTTACGGATTCGCACATGTCCACGCCCAAACACGCCAAAGTCCTGATTCTCGGTTCCGGCCCCGCCGGCTACACGGCTGCCGTCTACGCAGCACGCGCCAACCTGTCCCCGGTGCTGATCACCGGCATCGCGCAGGGCGGCCAGCTGATGACCACGACCGATGTCGAAAACTGGCCGGCTGACGCGAAAGGCGTGCAGGGTCCGGAGCTGATGGCGCGCTTCCTCGAGCACGCAGAGCGCTTCAACACCGAAATCATCTTCGATCACATCCACACCGCGAAGCTGCACGAGCAGCCGATCCGCCTGATCGGCGACTCGGGCGAATACACGTGCGACTCGCTGATCATCGCGACCGGCGCGTCCGCGCAGTATCTCGGCCTGCCGTCCGAAGAATTGTTCATGGGCAAGGGCGTGTCGGCCTGCGCGACCTGCGACGGCTTCTTCTATCGCGGCCAGGAAGTCGCCGTGATCGGCGGCGGCAACACGGCCGTCGAGGAAGCGCTCTACCTGACGGGCATCGCGAAGAAGGTCACGGTGATCCACCGCCGCGACAAGTTCCGCGCGGAACCGATCCTGATCGACCGCCTGCTGGAGAAGGAAAAGGAAGGCGCCGTCGTGATCAAGTGGGATCACGTGCTCGACGAAGTGACGGGCGAGGATTCGGGCGTCACGGGCCTGCGCATCAAGAACGTGAAGACCGGCGCGACGGAAGATCTCGCCGTGCAGGGCGTGTTCGTCGCGATCGGCCACAAGCCGAACACGGACCTGTTCCAGGGCCAGCTCGAGATGAAGGACGGCTACATCCTGACGAAGAGCGGCCTGCACGGCAACGCCACGTCGACGAGCGTCGCGGGTGTGTTCGCCGCGGGCGACGTGCAGGACAACGTGTACCGCCAGGCGATCACCAGCGCCGGCACGGGCTGCATGGCCGCGCTCGACGCGCAGCGCTACCTCGAAAGCCTGCACGACAAGAAGTAAGCCGCGAGACCTGCCGCGCCGGGCGCTACAATGGCGTCCGCTGCCGCGAAGCGGGTCTGGCCGGACAAGCCGCTGCCGCCGTGCAGCGGCTTTTTTTTGCCCGCGCGCCCGAACGCGCCTGCCCTGCGTACCGAATCATGGCGAAGAACCAGCCCCATCCGAGCGATCCCGCGAAGCGGCAGATCGCCGCCCGTCCCGCGAACCCCGCGCCCGTCGCGCCGGCGCCCGCGCCCGATCCCGCCGCGTTGCGCGGCCAGGGGCTCGCCGGCCTCGGCGCGCTACGCGCGAACCTGAAGGGCGAAGCCGAGCGCCGCGAGCGCAACCGCGTCGAAACCGCGAAGGCCGAGCGCAAGGCGGAAGCGGACGCGAACCTGTTCCGCAACGAGATCGGCACGATCCAGCCGCTCAATGCGCCGCCGCGCGCGGCGGCCGGCCGCACGCCACCGGACCCGGTGCCGAAGCAGACGCAGCGCGACGAGGAAGCCGTGCTGAACGCGACGTTGTCCGACGAATTCGATCCCGAGACGCTGCTCGACAGCGACGACTCGCTGTACTACCACCGCCCCGGCATCAGCCGCGACGTGGTGCGCAAGCTGCGCAGCGGCGCGTGGATCGTGCAGGCGCAGATCGACCTGCACGGGATGCGGCGCGACGAGGCGCGCGATGCACTCGCCGAATTCATCCGCGAAGCCGGCAAGAAGGGGCTGCGCTGCCTGCGCGTGATCCACGGCAAGGGGCTCGGTTCGATCGGCAAGGAGCCCGTGCTGAAAGGCAAGGTGCGCGCGTGGCTCGTGCAGAAGGAAGAGGTGATCGCGTTCTGCGAGGCGCGCGGCAACGATGGCGGCGCCGGCGCGGTGCTGGTGCTGCTGCAGCCGTTCGCGGCGCCGGGCGACCGGGGGCCGCGTGCCGCATCCTAGGCTGACGCTCGCGATCGCGATACTGGAGGCGATCGCCACGCTGGCCTTTGCGATCTCGGGTTTCATCGAGGCGCGCAAGAACCGTCTCGACTCGGTCGGCACGTTCGTGGTGGCGCTCGCCACCGCGTTCGGCGGCGGCACGCTGCGCGACATCCTGCTCGAGCGCCGGCCGTTCTACTGGGTCGTGCACGACGACTACGTGATCGTGATCTTCGTGCTCGCATTGTTCGCGCCGTTCGTGCTGCGGATGCTGTCGCGGCTGTCGGCCGAGCGATTGCTGCTCGTCGCCGATGCGATCGGGCTCGGGATCTTCAGCATTTCGGGCACGGCGATCGCGCTCGACGCCGAGATGCCGCGTTTCATCGCGGTGATGATGGGCGTGATCACGGGCGTGGTCGGCGGGATCATCCGCGACGTGCTGTGCAACGACATCCCGCTGATCCTGCGCGATTCGCGGCCGTATGCGACCTGCGCGTTCGTCGGCTGCTGGTTCTACCTGCTGCTCGTGTGGCTGCAGTTCGATTCCGTCTACAGCGTGCTGCTCGCGACCGGCTTCATCCTCGTCGCGCGGCTCGCGACGTTCAAGTTCGACGTGCGGCTGCCGCACTGATTGTCGCCGCGGCATCGACCGTCGCGCCAAAACAAAGGGGCCGTCCGAAGACGGCCCCTTTTTGCTTCCTTCAGCGCTCACGCGACATCACGCGATCCGCTCTTCCGACGCCGGATCGAACAGCACCGCCTTCGACACGTCGAACAGCAGCGACAGCGTCTGGGCGGGCTGCGGATCCGCGGCCGGATGCACGCGGCTCACGATCCGCTTGCCGTTCACCTGCGCGAACACGTGCGTATCCGGCCCGGTCGGCTCGGTCACGTCGACGCGCACGTCGAACGGCTGCAGGTGCGATGCGTCGCCGTTGTGCGCGTGGCGCACGTCGGTGATGCGCTCCGGCCGCAGGCCGAGGATCACCTCGCGGCCGACGTGCGACTTCAGCTTCGCCGCGTCGAACGGCAGGTTCAGCGCGCCGCGCTTGACGCCCGTGTCGATCTCGAGCGCGATCCCGCTGCCCTGCTCGACCAGCTTGCCGTTGATGAAGTTCATCGGCGGCGCGCCGATGAAACCCGCGACGAACAGGTTCGACGGCGAATCGTAGATCTCCTGCGGCGCGCCGAACTGCTGGACCACGCCGTCCTTCATCACCGCGATCCGGTCGCCGAGCGTCATCGCCTCGATCTGGTCGTGCGTCACGTAGACGATCGTCGTGCCGAGGCGCTGGTGCAGCAGCTTGATTTCCGCGCGCATCTCGATGCGCAGCTTCGCGTCGAGGTTCGACAGCGGCTCGTCGAACAGGAACAGCGACGGATCGCGCGCGAGCGCACGGCCCATCGCGACGCGCTGGCGCTGGCCGCCCGACAACTGGCCCGGCTTGCGGTCGAGCAGGTGCTGGATCTGCAGCATCTGCGACACGCGGTCGACGATCTGCTGCTGCTCGCTCTTCGGCACCTTGCGGATGTTCAGGCCGAACGAGATGTTCTCGCGCACCGTCATCGACGGATACAGCGCGTACGACTGGAACACCATCGCGATGTCGCGATCCTTCGGCGACAGGTCGTTGACGACCTTGCCGTCGATGCAGATCTCGCCGCTCGTCACGGTCTCGAGCCCGGCGATCATGTTGAGCAGCGTCGACTTCCCGCAGCCCGACCCGCCGACCAGGATCAGGAACTGTCCGTCCTCGATCTCGATGTCGACACCCTTCAGGACCGGCACCCCGTTCGGGTAGGTCTTGTACACGTCACGGATGGAAAGGCTTGCCATGCTGTGAATCCTCTGTCTCGTCTCGCGCGGCGCACTCGGGCGCCGCGTCGGGTTCGTTTCGATGCGCCGCGCGCGAGGCGCGGCCGGTTCGTCGTATCGGATGAAGCCGCGCTTACCCCTTCACCGCGCCCGCCGTCAGCCCGCGCACGAAGTAGCGGCCGGCGACGATGTAGACGAGCAGCGTCGGCAGCGCGGCGATGATCGCGCCGGCCATGTCGACGTTGTATTCCTTCACGCCCGTCGACGTGTTGACGAGGTTGTTCAGCGCAACCGTGATCGGCATCGAATCGACGCCGGAGAACACGATCCCGAACAGGAAGTCGTTCCAGATCTGCGTGAACTGCCAGATCAGGCACACCATGAAGATCGGCAGCGACACCGGCAGCAGGATCTTCGTGAAGATCGTGAAGAAGCCCGCGCCGTCGATGCGCGCGGCCTTCACGAGTTCGGCCGGCACGCTCACGTAGAAGTTGCGGAAGAACATCGTCGTGAACGCGATGCCGTACACGACGTGCACGAACACGAGGCCCGGAATCGTGTTGGCGAGGCCGAGCATCCCCTGCAGGCGCGCCATCGGCAGCAGGATCACCTGGAACGGGATGAAGCAGCCGACCAGCATCATCGTGAACAGCGCGTCGGCGCCGCGAAAGCGCCAGTGCGTGAGCACGTAGCCGTTGAACGCGCCGATCAGCGACGAGATCAGCACGGCCGGGATCACCATCTGCAGCGAGTTCAGGAAAAACGGCTTCATGCCGTCGCAACGCACGCCGGTACACGCGCCGCTCCAGGCCTTCACCCACGGATCGATGGTCCACGTGGTGGGCGGCGTCAGCAGGTTGCCGGTGCGCAGCTGGTCGAGATCCTTGAACGACGTCGACAGCATCACGTAGATCGGGAACAGGAAATACAGCGCGAACAGGATCAGTGCCGCATAGATCACTGCCCGGCTGATCGTCATCTTAGGCTGCATTGCGGGTGCTCCTCGATTCCATATACATCAGCGGCACCAGCACCGCGACCACGGTCGCGAGCATCATCACCGAGGACGCCGCGCCGAGCCCGAGCTGGCCGCGGTTGAACGAAAACGTGTACATGAACATGGCCGGCAGCGACGACGACGTGCCCGGGCCGCCCGCCGTCAGCGCGACGACCAGGTCGAAGGTCTTGATCGTGATGTGGCAGAGGATCAGCAGCACCGAGAAGAACACCGGGCGCATGCTCGGGATCACGATCTTGCGGTAGATGGTCGGCAGCGTCGCGCCGTCCACCTGCGCGGCCTTGAAGATCTCCGCATCGACGCCGCGCAGCCCCGCGAGGAACAGCGCCATCACGAAACCGGTGGACTGCCACACGGCCGCGATCACCACGCAGAAGATCGCCTTGTCCGGATCGTCGAGCCAGCCGAACGAGAAGCTCGTCCAGCCCCAGTCGTGCATCACCTTCTCGAGGCCGAGGCCCGGGTTCAGGATCCACTGCCACGCGGTGCCGGTGACGATGAACGACAGCGCCATCGGGTACAGGAAGACCGCGCGCAGCGCGCCTTCGTTGCGGATCCGCTGGTCGAGCAGGATCGCGAGGAACAGCCCGAGCGCGACGCAGACCACGATGAACGGAATCCCGAACCAGCCGAGGTTCGCGGCGGAGGTCCACCACACGTCGTTCTGGAACAGGTCCGAGTAACGGCCGAAGCCGTCGAATTCGTAGTTCGGCAACAGCCGCGAATTGGTCAGCGACAGATAGCCGGTAATCAGGATGAAGCCGTAGATGAACACCACGGCGATCGCGACGCTCGGCGCAAGCACGAGCTTCGGGATCCAGCGATCGGCGAAGGCCGACATCGGCGACGTACGCCGTGCGGCGGCAGCGCCGGATCCGTTTCCGCTAAGAGGGGCAGCCACTTGATTCGACTCCTGGAACGAGGGCGACGCAGGCCGGGCCGGCGCCAGGTACGGCACGAGCCCGCGGGCGAGCCCGTTTGCTGCACATGCAAAAACGCCCGGCCGATGAAGCGCTTCCGGCCGGGCGCCTGTCGCGCGTTACTTGACCTTCGCGGCCTTCGCGAGCGCGGCGACCGCGCTCTTCGAATCCTGCTGCGAGTTCATGAACTTCGTCACGACGTCCGTGATCGCGCCGGCGGTCGCATCGCTCTGCGCCATCCCGTGCGCGAGCGACGGCACGAAGCCGCCCGACTTGATCGCGGTCTGCTCGTCGGCATACGACTTCTTCGCGCAGTCGTCGAACTTGTCCATCTTCACGCCGAGGCGTACCGGCACCGACCCCTTCAGCAGGCTGAACTGTTCCTGGAAGTCCGGCGTCATGATCGTCTTCGCGAGCGCGAGCTGGCCCGGCGTCGCCGCCTTGTCGCCCTTCTGCTGGAAGAACACGAACGAATCGACGTTGAACGTGTAAGCATTCGCCGTGCCCGGCACCGGTGCGCAGATGTAGTCCTTGCCCGACTTCTTGCCGGCGTTCTCGAACTCGCCCTTCGCCCAGTCGCCCATGAACTGCATGCCGGCCTTGCCGTTGATCACCATCGCGGTCGCGAGGTTCCAGTCGCGGCCGTTACGGCCGGTATCGAAGTAGCCCTGGATCTTGCGCACCGTGTCGAACACGGACAGCATCTGCGGCGACGTCAGCGTCGCCTGGTCGAGGTCGACCAGCGCCTTCTTGTAGAACGCCGGGCCCTGCGACAGCACGACGTCTTCCCACAGCGTCAGGTCCTGCCACGGCTGGCCGCCCATCGCGACCGGCTGGATGCCCGCGGCCTTCAGCTTGTCGGCCACCGCGAAGAATTCAGGCCAGGTGGTCGGCACCTTCGCGCCGACCTTGTCGAGCGCGGCCTTGTTGATGTACAGCCAGTTCACGCGGTGCACCGAGAACGGCGCCGCGACGGTGTGGCCCTTGTATTTGATGATCTTGTCGATTTCCGGCGGCAGGTTCTGCTTCCAGTCGCCGGCAGCGGAATCGATGTTGACGAGCACGCCCTGGTCCGCCCAGTCCTGGATCAGCGGGCCCTTGATCTGCGCGGCCGACGGTGCGTCGCCGCTGATCACCTTGGTCTTCAGCGCAGTCATCGCCGCGGCACCCGCGCCGCCCGCGACCGCGAAGTCCTTCCACACGTAGCCCTGCTTCTGCACGTCGTCCTTCAGCACGCCGACGGCCTTCGACTCGCCGCCCGAGGTCCACCAGTGCAGCACCGTCACGTTCTCGGCTGCCTGCGCCGCCACGGCGCCAGCCATCAGACCTGCGGCGCAGAGCGCGCCCATGATCGAGCGAACTTTCATTACTTATCTCCTCCAGACTGAATCAACTCGTGAGGTTCCCCGACGGGGAACCGGCTTCTTGATAACGACGGGGAAATCGAGCCGCGGGACGCATGCAGCGTACGGGGCCGATGACCGGCCGGGCTCTTACAGAAAGCGTGAATCGAGATTCAACGGCGTGTCTCCTCTTTGTGTTTCTGGCCCGCCGCGGTGATGCGGCGCGAGCCCGGGGCCGACGTCGCGCTGACGATGCGCGCCGTCAATGTCCGATAACATTCGGCACAAGGCGTTCCCGAAGGCGAAGCTCGCGCAGTTCATCGACCGCACTTCTTTTTTTCTTCACCCAGGTGCTACCCCTTGCGGCGGATTGTAGTTAAACTACAATTCAGTGTCAAAAATATTTTTATCGCACTACGGATCGCTTCCCAGCACCCCAACCCGGCGGAGACACATGCATACCGATTCCAGCTTTACCTTCGTACTTTTCGGCGGCACCGGCGATCTGTCGATGCGCAAGATCCTGCCCGCGCTGTTCGAAGCGCACCGTGCGAACATGCTGGCGGAGAGCGGCCGGATCGTCGCTGTGGCGCGTCATGAATCGGATCGGGCGTCCTATCTCGAATGGGTCGACACCCACGTGAAACCGCACGCGGCCAAGGCCGCCGGCAAGGCATTCGACGAAACTGCGTGGAAGTCCTTCCTCGATCGCATCGAGTACGTGCACCTCGATCTCGGCCGCGCGGAAGACTACGTCGTGCTGCGCGATGCCGTGGCATCGCTGCCCGGCATCCGCGTGTTCTATCTTGCGACCGGCCCGTCGCTGTTCGTGCCGATCTGCAAGGCGCTCGCGTCGGTCGGCCTGAACGAAGGCTCGCGCATCGTGCTCGAGAAGCCGCTCGGCTACGACCTGAAGTCGTCGAATGCGATCAACGACGCGGTCGGCGAGATCTTCGCGGAAGGCCAGATCTACCGGATCGACCACTACCTCGGCAAGGAACCCGTGCAGAACCTGCTCGCGCTGCGCTTCGGCAATGCGCTGTTCGAGCCGCTGTGGCGCCGCGAGTGGGTCGAGAGCATCCAGATCACGATCGCCGAGGAGCTCGGCGTCGAGGCGCGCGGCGATTTCTACGACAATACGGGCGCGCTGCGCGACATGGTGCAGAACCACCTGCTGCAGCTGCTGTCGATCGTCGCGATGGAACCGCCGCATTCGATGGATTCGGATTCGGTACGCGACGAGAAGCTGCGCGTGCTGCGCGCGCTGAAGCCGGTCGATCCGCGCGACATCGGCAAGGTGGCCGTGCGCGGCCAGTATCATGCGGGCGTGATCAAGGGCGCGCAGGTGCCGGCCTACGCGACCGAGCCGGGCGTGAAGCCCGACAGCCAGACCGAAACCTTCGTCGCGCTGAAGGTCGAGATCGAGAACTGGCGCTGGGCCGGCGTGCCGTTCTTCCTGCGCACCGGCAAGCGTCTTGCCGATCGCGTCGCGGAGATCGTCGTCAATTTCCGCCCGGTGCCGCACTCGGCGCTCGGGCCCACCGCGCTGCGTCCCGGCTCGAACCGCCTCGTGATCCGGCTGCAGCCGAACGAGACGATCCGCCTGTACTGCCTCGCGAAGCAGCCGGGCGAAGGGATGAACCTCGCGAGCGTGCACCTCGACCTCGCGTTCGACCAGTTCTTCAAGGAAGGGCAGATGGAGGCGTACCAGCGCCTGCTGCTCGACGTGATCAACGGCCGGCTCGCCCTCTTCGTACGCCGCGACGAACAGGAAGCCGCATGGCGCTGGGTCGAGCCTATCCTGAACGAATGGGCACGCACGCTGAAGCCGCCGAAGCCGTACGCGGCGGGCACGTGGGGGCCGGCCGCGGCGAGCGCGATGCTCGCGCAGCACGACACCTGCTGGCTCGAAGAAGAGAACTGATGCAAACCGTTGCCGCGCACGCCACCGTACGCGGCAACGTGCCCCACGATTCGTACGATTTGAACAGACAAAGCAGTCCGGAGGAGATGTGATCGAGATCCACGCTTTCGACACCCAGGAAGCGCAAAGCGAAGCGCTCGCGCGCGCCGTCGGCGATGCGCTGCGCGCCGCGCTCGCCGGCCCCGCGCGCCCGATGCTCGCGGTGTCCGGCGGCACCAGCCCGCGCCCGTTCCTGCAAACGCTGTCGCACGCGGCGCTCGACTGGGCCGGCGTCGACGTGACGCTGGTCGACGACCGCTGGGTGCCGGAGGACGACGCAGCCAGCAACGCGCACCTCGTGCGCGACACGCTGCTGCAGCATGCAGCCGCCCCGGCCCGCTTCCTGCCGCTCGTCGACACGCGCGCCGCGCTCGACGCGCACGTCGCCGCGCTGAACGCGAACGCCGATTACCGCGTGCCGACCGTCGCGGTGCTCGGCATGGGCGAGGACGGCCATACCGCGTCGATCTTCGCCGATGCGCCCGAATGGGAGCACGCGATCACGACGCCCGAGCGTTTCGTCGCCGTGCATCCCGGCGCCGCGCCGCACGCGCGCGTGAGCTTCTCGCTCGATGCGCTCAAGCGCGTCGACCGGCTGTTCCTGCTGATCGCGGGCAACGCCAAGCGCGCGGTGCTCGACGCCGCAGCCGCATCGCTGCAGAAGAACGCGATTTCCCAACTGGCCAACGACAAGGGGACCCAGCTCGATGTCTACTGGTGCGCAAAGTAAGGCGGCCGTCGCGGGCCAGCATGCCGACGGCCCGCGCCTGCTCGCGGACGTCGGCGGCACCAACGCGCGCTTCGCGCTGGAAACCGGCCCGGGCGACATCACGCAGATCCGCGTGTATCCCGGCGCCGACTATCCGACGCTCACCGACGCGATCCGCAAATACCTGAAGGACGTGAAGATCAGCCGCGTGAATCACGCGGCGATCGCGATCGCCAATCCGGTCGACGGCGATCAGGTCACGATGACCAACCACGACTGGAGCTTCTCGATCGAGGCGACGCGCCGCGCGCTCGGCTTCGATACGCTGCTCGTCGTCAACGATTTCACCGCGCTCGCCATGGCGCTGCCGGGCCTGACCGACGCGCAGCGCGTGCAGATCGGCGGCGGCGCGCGCCGCCAGAACAGCGTGATCGGGCTGCTCGGGCCCGGCACCGGGCTCGGCGTGTCGGGGCTGATTCCGGCCGACGACCGCTGGATCGCGCTCGGCAGCGAAGGCGGCCATGCGTCGTTCGCGCCGCAGGACGAGCGTGAGGACCTGGTGCTGCAGTACGCGCGCAAGAAGTTTCCGCACGTGTCGTTCGAACGCGTGTGCGCGGGCCCCGGCATGGAGATCATCTATCGCGCGCTCGCCGCGCGCGACAAGAAGCGCGTCGCCGCGACCGTCGACACGGTCGAGATCGTCGAGCGCGCGCATGCGGGCGACGCCCTCGCGCTCGAGACGGTCGAATGCTTCTGCGGCATTCTCGGCGCGTTCGCGGGCAGCGTCGCGCTGACGCTCGGCGCGCTCGGTGGCGTGTACATCGGCGGCGGGGTCGCGCTGAAGCTCGGCGAACTGTTCACGCGCTCGTCGTTCCGTGCGCGCTTCGAGGCGAAGGGCCGCTTCACGCACTACCTCGAGAACATCCCGACCTACCTGATCACCGCCGAATACCCGGCGTTCCTCGGCGTGTCGGCGATCCTCGCGGAGCAGCTGTCGAACCGCTCGGGCGGTGCGTCGTCGGCCGTGTTCGAACGGATCCGCCAGATGCGCGACGCCCTGACGCCGGCCGAGCGCCGCGTGGCCGATCTCGCGCTGAACCATCCGCGCTCGATCATCAACGATCCGATCGTCGACATCGCGCGCAAGGCCGACGTAAGCCAGCCGACCGTGATCCGCTTCTGCCGCTCGCTCGGCTGCCAGGGGCTGTCCGACTTCAAGCTGAAGCTCGCCACCGGCCTCACCGGCACGATCCCGATGAGCCACAGCCAGGTGCATCTCGGCGACACGGCCACCGACTTCGGCGCGAAGGTGCTCGACAACACGGTGTCGGCGATCCTGCAGTTGCGCGAGCACCTGAATTTCGAGCACGTCGAGAACGCGATCGAGATCCTGAACGGCGCACGGCGCATCGAGTTCTACGGGCTCGGCAACTCGAACATCGTCGCGCAGGACGCGCATTACAAGTTCTTCCGCTTCGGGATCCCGACGATCGCGTACGGCGACCTGTACATGCAGGCCGCATCGGCCGCGCTGCTCGGCAAGGGCGACGTGATCGTCGCGGTGTCGAAGTCGGGACGCGCGCCCGAGCTGCTGCGCGTGCTCGACGTCGCGATGCAGGCCGGTGCGAAGGTGATCGCGATCACGTCGAGCAACACGCCGCTCGCGAAGCGCGCGACCGTCGCACTCGAGACCGACCACATCGAGATGCGCGAGTCGCAGCTGTCGATGATCTCGCGGATCCTGCATCTGCTGATGATCGACATCCTCGCGGTCGGCGTCGCGATCCGCCGTGCGTCGACGAACGGCGAACTGCCCGAGGCCGTCGCGCAGGCGAAGGCACGCGCGAGCGACGACGAAACGGCCGACGTGCTCGACTGGCTGAGCCACGGCGCGTCGCCGGCGGCGAAGGACGTCGCGCGGGACTGACGCGGCGCGGCGGCCGCCGCTTCCCGCGTTCCAAACAAAAACGCCACCGGCGCAGCGCGCACGGTGGCGTTTTTCATTCTGCCGTCAGGCCGCGGCTCAGGCGCCCGCCTTCACAGGCCGCCCGTGCCAGCGCAGCACGAGGTAGCGGCCGGCGAAACACAGCACGCCCGAGATGCCGATCGTCACGCCCATCGCGAACGGCGTGCCGTCCGCGAGTGCGCCGATCGCAACGCTCGCGAGCGCGCCGAGCGCCAGCTGCATCGCGCCGAACACGGCCGCCGACGCGCCCGCGTTGTGCGGATAGCGATGCATGAGGTCGGTCGTGCAGTTCGCGGACAGGATCCCGACCACGCCGACGACGAAGAACAGGCACACGACGATCGACCACAGCCCGCCCCACCCCGTCAGCGCGACGAGCGCGACCGCGAGCGATGCGATGCAGCTCACGAGCGACGCGGCCGCGATGATGCGCAGCGAGCCGATGCGGCCGACGAGCCGTGTGTTCGCGAAGTTGCCGATCATGATGCCGACGACGTTCAGGCCGAACAGCAGCCCGTAGTGCTGCGGCGACACGTGGAAATACTCGATGTACACGAACGGCGTCGCCGTGATGTACGAGAACATCGACGCGAACGCCATGCCGCCGCACAGCATGTGCCCCCATGCGACGGGATCGGACAGGATGCGCCCGTACGACGCGAACGACGCGAGCACGGCCGCGCTCTTGCGCCGCTCCTTCGGCCAGGTTTCCGGCACGCGCAGGTACGCGGTCGCCGCGCACACCGCGCCGAACACGGCCAGCACGACGAACACGCCGCGCCAGCCCGAGAAACGCAGGATCTGGCCGCCGATCAGTGGCGCGAGCAGCGGCCCGACCGCGGTGACGATCGCGACCATCGACAGCACCTTCGCCGCGTCGGTCGGCTCGTGCGCGTCACGTGCGATCGCGCGCGACAACACCGACGCCGCGCCGGCGCCGAGCGCCTGCAGGAAGCGTACGAGGATCAGCATGTCGATCGACGTCGACACGAAACAGCCGATGCTCGCGAGCGTGAACAGCGCGATGCCGCCGAGCAGCACGGGGCGGCGGCCCCACGTGTCGGACAGCGGGCCGTACAGCAGCATGCCGACCGAGAAGCCGGCCATGAAGCTCGTCAGCGTGCGCTGCGCGGCGCCAGGGCTGACGGAGAAGCCGTCGGCGATCGACGGCAGGCTCGGCAGGTACATGTCGGTAGCGATCGGCCCGCAGGCGGCGAGCGCACCGAGCAACAGGATCAGCCGGGCATCGGGCCGGCGCCGGACGACGTGGGACATGGGTATCCGGAATGGAGCCCGCACGCATCGGGGCGCGCGTGGCGATGAAGACGGGAGGCCGCGCCGCGAACGGCGCGCTCAGGCCCATGATTGTACGCGCAACTTTTTTACGTGCCGCCGGTGCACGTGCGCGGCGGGCCTAAAAGCAGCGGTGCGGTGCCCGCCGCGCAGGATCGCGAGCGGGGATTCGATTAAGCTTGCAGCTCCTTGCCTCTCTCGTCTGACCAATTCGACGCACGACCGAACCGATGACTGCTTTCCTGCTGATCTGGAGCCCCAAGAAATGGCCGTGGCCCGACCTGCCCGACGTCGCCGCGCGCGTGAAGGCCGGCGAGGCCGTGCATGACGTGTGGGGCTGCGGCTTCGCGCGCGGCATCCTGCCGGGCGACCGCGTGTTCCTGCACCGCGTCGCGAAGGAGCCCAAGGGCGTGTTCGGCTCCGGCTACGTGACGCGCGCACCGTACGAGGTGCCCGATGCGGCGACGAAACGCGGCTACCGGCTGTGCATCGACTTCGTATACGACTGGCTGGTCGACGCGCACCAGGACGTCGTGATCGCACGCGACGCGCTGCGTGTCCATCCGTATTCGGTGCAGACCTGGGATGCGCAAAGCTCCGGCACGGTGATCAAGCCGATGGTCGAAGGCCCGCTCGAGAAGCGCTGGGCCGAGCTGACCGGCAAGCGCAAGCCACCGCCGTTGCCGGATCGATAACGGGGCCGAATCGCCCCTTCCTGCCCGGCCCGCGCGATCCTTCGCGCGCCGAAAGGCCGCAGACCGCGCCGCGGGCCCGCCGCGCGCGTCTCCGGTACAATCGGACGATCGTTCCGCCCAGGCGCCGCGGCCCGTGCACAGGCCCCCGCGCCCTTCTCTCGCAGGTTTCGCCCATGTCCAACAATCAGATCCTCTTCGAACGCGCCCAGAAGACCATTCCCGGCGGCGTCAACTCGCCGGTGCGCGCATTCCGTTCGGTCGGCGGCACGCCGCGCTTCGTCGCGCGTGCGCAAGGCCCGTATTTCTGGGATGCCGACGGCAAGCAGTACATCGACTACATCGGCTCCTGGGGCCCGATGATCGTCGGCCACGTCCATCCGGAAGTCCTGTCGGCCGTGCAGAACGTGCTCGCCGACGGCTTCTCGTTCGGCGCGCCGACCGAAGCCGAGATCGAGATCGCCGAGGAAATCTGCAAGCTCGTGCCGTCGATCGAGCAGGTGCGGATGGTGTCGAGCGGCACCGAGGCCACGATGAGCGCGCTGCGTCTCGCGCGCGGCTTCACGGGCCGCAGCCGCATCGTCAAGTTCGAGGGCTGCTACCACGGCCACGCGGACAGCCTGCTCGTGAAGGCCGGCTCGGGCCTGCTGACGTTCGGCAACCCGACGTCGGCCGGCGTGCCCGCCGACATCGCGAAACACACGACCGTCCTCGAGTACAACAACGTCGCCGCGCTCGAAGAAGCGTTCGGCGCGTTCGGCGACGAGATCGCCGCCGTGATCGTCGAGCCGGTCGCGGGCAACATGAACCTCGTGCGCGGCACGCCCGAATTCCTGAACGCGCTGCGCGCGCTGTGCACGAAGCACGGCGCCGTGCTGATCTTCGACGAAGTGATGTGCGGGTTCCGCGTCGCACTCGGCGGCGCGCAGGCCTACTACGGGATCACGGCCGACCTCACCTGCCTCGGCAAGGTGATCGGCGGCGGGATGCCGGCTGCCGCGTTCGGCGGCCGCCGCGACATCATGGCCCACCTCGCGCCGCTCGGCGGCGTCTACCAGGCCGGCACGCTGTCGGGCAACCCGATCGCGGTCGCCGCGGGCCTGAAGACGCTGCAGCTGATCCAGGCGCCCGGCTTCTACGATGCGCTCACCGCGCAGACGAAGCGCCTCGCCGACGGCCTCGCGGCCGAAGCGCGCGCGGCCGGCGTGCCGTTCGCGGCCGACTCGATCGGCGCGATGTTCGGCCTCTACTTCGCCGAACGCGTGCCGACCAGCTTCGCGGAAGTGACGAAGAGCGACACCGAGCGCTTCAACCGCTTCTTCCACCTGATGCTCGACGAAGGCGTGTATTTCGCGCCGTCCGCGTACGAGGCCGGCTTCGTGTCGAGCACGCACGACGACGCGGTGATCGACGCGACGCTCGCGGCCGCGCGCCGCGCATTCGCGGCACTCGCTGCCTGACCCGGGTCCGCGCGCATGTTCTCGGATATCGATTTCGCCCACATGCAGCGTGCGCTCGCGCTCGCCGCGCGCGGCATGTATACGACGGCGCCGAACCCGCGTGTCGGTTGCGTGATCGTCAAGGACGGCGACGTGATCGGCGAAGGCTTCACGCAACCGGCCGGCCAGGATCACGCGGAGGTGCAGGCGCTGAAGGACGCACGCGCGCGCGGCTACGACGTCGCGGGCTCGACCGTCTATGTCACGCTCGAACCGTGCAGCCATTTCGGCCGCACGCCGCCGTGCGCGAACGCGCTGATCGACGCGCGCGTCGCGAAGGTCGTCGCGGCGATGGAAGACCCGAACCCGCAGGTATCGGGGCGCGGCCTGGGGATGCTGCGCGACGCGGGCATCGACGTGCGCTGCGGGCTGCTCGCACATGAAGCCGGCGAGCTGAACATCGGCTTCGTGTCGCGGATGACACGCGGCCGCCCGTGGGTACGGATGAAGACCGCCGCCTCGCTCGACGGCCGCACCGCGCTGCCGTCCGGCGAAAGCCAGTGGATCACCGGCGAGGCCGCGCGCCTCGACGGGCACGCATGGCGTGCGCGCGCCTGCGCGATCCTCACCGGCATCGGTACCGTCCGCGAAGACAACCCGCTGCTGACCGTGCGCGGCATCGACACGCCGCGCCAGCCGCAGCGCATCCTGGTGGACAGCCGCCTCGATCTGCCGCTCGACGCGCGGTTGCTCGAGGGCGCGCCGCTGCTGATCTTCTGCGGCCGGCTCGACGCCGCCGGTGAAGTACGCGCGAACGTGCTGAAAGCGCGCGGCGCGGAAATCGTGCCGCTCGCGAATGCGCATGGCAAGGTCGACCTGCCCGCGATGCTGGCGGCGCTCGGCGCGCGCGGCGTCAACGAGCTGCACGTCGAGGCGGGCCACAAGCTGAACGGCTCGCTGCTGCGCGAACAGTGCGTCGACGAACTGCTCGTCTACCTCGCGCCGAGCCTGCTGGGCGCCGATGCGGCCGGCATGTTCGATCTCGCGGCGCCGGCGAGCCTCGAGGCGCGCACGCGGTTGTCGTTCCACGGGTTCGAGCGGGTCGGCGACGATCTGCGGATCCTCGCGCGCTTCACGCCGTCCGACGCCTCTCACTGAACGGAATCGCCACCATGTTTACCGGAATTGTCGCGGTTGTCGGCCGTATCGAATCGATCCAGCCGCTCGGCGCGTCGGCCGATGCCGGCGTGCGCCTGACCGTGCAGGCCGGCGGGCTCGACCTCGCCGATGTCGCGCTGGGCGACAGCATCGCGATCCAGGGCGCGTGCATGACGGTAATCGAAAAGACCGACGCGTCGTTCGACGTCGACGTGTCGCGCGAAAGCCTGAACCGCACGGTCGGCCTCGCGGAGACCGGCGAGGTGAATCTCGAGAAGGCGTTGCGCGCGCATGACCGCCTCGGCGGGCATATCGTGTCGGGCCATGTGGACGGCCTCGGCACCGTGTCGCGCTTCGCGCCGGTCGGCGAGTCGCACGAACTGCGCATCGTCGCGCCGCGCGAGCTCGGTCGCTATCTCGCGTACAAGGGGTCGATCACGGTCAACGGCGTGAGCCTGACCGTCAACACGGTCGACGATCGCGCGGACGGCTGCGAGTTCTCGATCAACCTGATTCCGCACACGGTCGAGGTCACGACGCTGCGTCACGTGAAGACCGGTGACAAGGTCAATCTCGAAGTCGACATGATCGCGCGGTATGTGGAGCGGATGCTCAGCACGGCCCAGGGCGAGCATCAAGCATCGAAGTAATTCGGCTTGGCGCGAATCGCGCGAATCGACCGCCTGCCTTCGCGCCCCACCGCTCGCCAATTGGCGTTTTCCGAATGGTCTTTCGTGGGTCAGGCATTTTCTGCGTGACCCAACATGAGTCACGGGATGTGAAACGAATACCCGGAACGTTTCCGAATAGTTGTAAATCGTTCAAGCATTTTGAACGGCCAGCCTGTTGATCGCCGGCCCTCACCTCGGGAACCGCGGCTTGCCGTCACGGCCAGCGGCTCGAACGCCCGACGACCGCCCATTTCGAGACGCCGGCGCCGCGCTCATTTCATTAACGGCAGCGATTATTCGCGTCTGTCATGAGCGCTGCGCGCGCAATAAACAGTAATACTGTCTTGCCGGATATGTAACCTGTGTAACGAGATCAAATTGTAAGCTGACGCTTTACCATGTCGCGAAGCCTCAGGCTTCGTTTCGTTGCAAGGCTCAGCGATGATCTCCGAAGGCAATGCGATCCGCTCGCTGCGCACCGGCGTCAAAGCGGAACAAGGTGCGCGTGCATCCGCTTCGTCGGTCCGGCGGGCAGTCAATACTTTTTTCAAGCTGCTTTACCGCTACACGCATTCGCGCGCGTGGCGACACAACGAGCGCCTCGCGCACGGGGTCGCGCTCGAACGCGACGAAGCCGGGCGACTCGTCGGCATGTGCATCCACGGACGCCGCATCGCGTGCGCCAACACCCAGATGGCATCCGCGCCCGCCCTGCGCCACGCGGGGCAGGCATGTCATCTCATCGCCACCGGCCCGTCCGTCAACACCATCGATTACCGCGCGCTGCGCATGACGCACGTGCTGGGCGTGAACGGCGCCATCGCGCTCACCGAGCGTCAGGGTGTCAGTTTCGACTACTACTGCATCGTCGATACCGGCTTCGTACGCAATCGGCCCGATCTCGTCGAGCGCGTGATCGGCGAGCCGCTCACGCTGTTTGCCACGCCCCACGTGCTCTGGCACATCGCCGAGCGCATCGGCGTCGAGCGCATCCGCTGCCGTGTGTTTCTCCTCGACGACATGCTCTTTCCCGCCGGCCGCCGCGCGCCGCGTGCGCGCGAGCTGCGCACGACGTACGACACACAGGCGCTCGCACTGTTCGACACGCCGAAGCCGCTCGGCTTCAGCCTCGACCTGCGGTGCGGTGTCTTCGACGGCCGAACGGTCGCCTATACCGGCCTGCAAGTACTCGCCGCGCTCGGCTTCACACGCCTCTATCTGCACGGTGTCGACCTCACTGACGCGAAGCGCACGCCCCGCTTTTACGAGGAATCGGCGTCGACCATGCAGCCCAGCTATCTCGACGAAAATTTCCCCGGCTTCATCGAGCCGTCGTTCCGTCATGCATCGGCGCTGCTGACACGCCGCGGCGTCGACGTACGCAATCTGTCGATGGAAAGCGCGCTCGGCGAGGACATCTTCCCGAAGCTGCGTTGGCAGACGCTCGCGCAAGCGGGCATGGGCGACGCGATGCCTGCGGCGATGCCGACATTCACCCCTGCACCGGCCCCCGAATCCGCGCGCGCCCCTGCGTCACGCACGCGCTGACGAACGAGCATGCGCGTCGTCCATCTCTCGAATACGCCCGTGGCGGGCAGCCCCGGCAACATCGTCGCCGCGCTTAACCGGCACACCGACATCGAGGCGCGCCATATCGTGTTCAACGCGTCGGCCTACGGCGCGCGCACGTTTACGGTCGATATCGACTGGCACACGCAGCGCGACATCGCGCTGGCAGCCATCGACGCCGCCGACGTCATTCATCTGCACCAGCACTTCTCGTTCGACGAGACCTTCGGCGCCGATTTGCCGCAGCGCTTCGGTGCACGCAAGCTCATTCGCCAATACCACTCCGCGCCGTCGCTTTGGGCAGGGCAGGATGCCGACCGGCTCGCGCGCATCGTCAACGAGCCGATCCCGCAACTCGTGATCGCGCAGGGGCCGGAGCGCTACTATCCGTTCGCACGCGTGGTGCCGAATCTGGTGCCCATTCACGACGCACGCTACCTGCCCGGGCCCGAATCCGAGGACGGGCCGCCCGTGGTCGTCTACTCGCCGAGCGGCAGCCGCAGCGCGTGGAAGACGCGCTGGGAAACCAAGGGCGCACCGCAAACGCTGGCGTTGCTGCGTCGGCTCGAGCGCAAGGGCCTGTGCCGCGTGCGGACGATCGTCGACACGCCGCACGACGCGTGCTTGCGTCTGAAACAGTGCGCCGCGCTGGCCGTCGACGAATGCGTGACCGGCAACTATCACCTGAGCGGACTCGAATCGCTGTCGCAGGGCAAGCCCACCCTCGGGTATCTCGACGCGCGCGTGCAGGCACAGTTACGCGCGATGACCGGGGCGACGGAGCTGCCGTGGGTGGACGTGCGGCTCGAGGAGGCGGAGCCGGTGCTGCGTGCGCTACTCGCCGACAAGCGCCTGCGCGACGAGGTCGGGCAGGCGTCGCGCCACTGGATGGAAACGCACTATGACGATCGCACGCTCGTCGAGCACTATAGACGCGCGTATCTCGACCTGTTCGACGCGCCCGAGCGCTTCGGCGTGCCGCGTTTTCGCACGCACGCCGAGCAGTGGACGGCGGTGGCGCTGCACGACCATGCGTGGCGCGAACGGCGGCGCGTCGGCATGTCATGGTGGCAGCATGTCGCCGACTCGGCCAAACGATTCGTGAAAGGCCGGGCCGTCTTGCGTTGAGCGGCGAGCCGACACCCGGTACGCCCTCCCCGCTGCGCGCCTGTTCAAACCGCCAAGAGGCAGCACCGTCGGCAGCGAGGTCGACATGTGAATCGCACTGCCAGCGGCGACGATTCCCGCCCGCGCCCAGACCTTCGCGTCGTCGCCTCCCGCGCGCGGTCGACAGTGCCGGAACTCATCTCCGGCCGGGCCTGTCTATCCGCTTCCGCCGACCCGACAAGGAGCTTGCGTGACGGCCGTCCCTTCCGATCCGCTGCAACGCCGCCGCTTCACGGTCGACGATCTGCTGTCGCTCGACACCTTCCAGCGAGACTACGGTCGCACCTGCGCGTTATCGCCCGACAGCGGCTCGATCTGCTTCGCCGTCGTCCGCCCGATGGCCGACGCGCTTCGCTTCGACCGCGCCTACCTCGGCGGGCTCGATCGGGCCGAACTCTACCTGTTCGAATTCGCCGGCCGCACGCTGCGCCGGCTGGCCGGCGACGGACGGGCCGGCCGCGCGTGCGGCTCGCCGTCGTGGTCGCCCGACGGGAAGCGGATCGCGGCCGTCACGCTGTCGGCCGACGACGACGCCGTACACGCCGTGCTGATCGACCCGGCGACCGGGATCGTGACGCCGATCACGACATCGCGCAACCTCGACCTGTCTCCATTCGACCGCGACGGGCCGTTCACCTGGCTCGCCGATGGCCGTGTCGCACTGCCCCTGCTGGCCGAACGCGCGACGCCCACGATGGCGAACCTGCACCGCCGACTGTTCGGGAACGCACGCCGTGCCTGGGAGGCCAATGCCGCCGGCCGGCGACCAACGGCCGATGTGCTCGACAGTGCGTCGTTCGGCGACGAACCCGTCGAGCCCGCGCGCGACTGGTGGGCGTTCGATCCCGCCACCGGCACGCTGTCCGCGCTGTCGCCGGAAGCATGTGCCGTGGCCGGACTGGCACATGGGGCGGTTGCGGACACGCCGCCGGCCGCACCTGACACGCACGACGCCGACGCGCCGCCGGACCACGGCGGCGGGCGCCGCGAACGCGTAGCGGCGGAGACGGGGCGCCCGTATGCCGCCTTCATCGAACACGGCCGCGACGCGACCCGCCTGACGGTCCGGCTGGCGGACTCGCGCGATTCGACGCTGGCATTCGAGACGAATCGCCAGTTGGCCGACATCGCGACCGGTACCACGCAACGGCTTGCCTGCCGCGGCGCGGAGCCGGGCCGGCAGCGCTTCGTGGACGTCCTGCTGCCGCCGGATTTCGCGGGCGCGCCGGTGCCCGCGGTCGTCTGGGTCTATCCGCACGAAAAAGTCGCGCCCCATCCGCACCTGTTTCATGAGCCGGACTGCCCGTTGCCGTTCAGTTTCCAGCCATTTGCCGCGCATGGCTTCGCCGTCATCGACGTCAACATGCGGGACGTGCTCGGCGAAGCGCCGGCGACGATGGCGGACAGGATGCTCGACGACGTCCTGGCCGCCGTCGACGCCGCGGCCGACGCCGGATACGTCGACCGCGACCGGCTGCATCTGTATGGCCAGAGCCTGGGGGGCTGGGCGACGATGATGCTGCTCGCCCGCACGCCGATGTTCCGCTCGGGCGTGTCCAGCGCCGGCATCAGCGACGCGGCGGCGCTCTACGCGTCGCTCGACGCCCGGCTGCGCTACGAGACGGGCCACGACACCCGCCCCGAGCGTTTCTCGCTGATCGGCAAGCTGCTGGCCGACAACAGCTGGAACATCGACGCGCCGCCGTGGCTCCGCCCGGACGCCTACCACGCGATCAGCCCGATCCTGCATGCGGCGCACATCACGACGCCGCTGCTGCTCATCCACGGCGACGCCGACTACGTGCCGCTCGAACAAAGCGAACGGATGTTCGCGGCACTGACGCAGCTCAAGCGCGACGTGCGGCTCGTCCGCTACTGGGGCGACGACCACGTGCCGCAATCGCCCGCCAATATCGCCGATCGGTATCGGCAGATGATTGACTGGATGCAGCGTGCTTGACCGGATCCGGCGGTGGGCACCCCGGCCGGCCCGCCGGCACCATCGGCCGATTGGCCAACGACGCGCACGGGTCATGCCGTCGCGCTAAGATGCGTCGACAGCGGTTTCAACGCCGCAACGCACGACGTGCCGCATACCGGCCGCCCTCTTCTTCAAGGAGTCGTCCCCATGTCCATCTCGATGTACCAGGCTTCCCTGCCCGTGCTGATCCGTGGCCTGACCAACCTGCAGCACATCCTCGGCAAGGCGCAGGCGCATGCAGCCGAAAAGCAGATCGACCCGTCGGTGTTCGTCGGCGCCCGCCTGTACCCGGACATGCTGCCGCTCGTCCGCCAGGTCTACATCGCGACCGACACGGCCAAGGGCTGCGCCGCGCGCCTCGCCGGCGCCGAGATTCCGAGCTATCCGGACGTCGAGCAGACCTTCGACGAGCTGCACGCACGCATCCAGAAGACGATCGACTACCTGAAAAGCTTCGACGCCGCGCAGATCGACGGCAGCGAGGCGCGCCAGATCGTGCTGAAGATGCGCGTCGGCCCGATCGAGTTCACCGGCCAGTCGTACCTGTTGAATTTCGTGCTGCCCAATTTCTTCTTCCACGTGACGACCGCGTACGACATCCTGCGTCACAGCGGTGTCGAACTCGGCAAGCTCGACTACCTGGGCGGGCGCGACCAGCACGCCTGACGCACGGCCGGGCAAAGCCCGGCCCACCGCCCCGCACCCGCGTGCAGGCACCGCGCGGCGGCCCCGCCAGGCCTGCCGCGCAGGCCGGCCGGGGCGCTTTCCGGAGCGCTCGCCGGCCGCGCGCGGCCCATGCCAGCCGAAAGGTCGTCCGGCTGGCGTAAAATACGCACTTTCCTCTTTCTCGCCCCCTTATGACGCTCGCCTCCACGCTCGACATCATCGCCGAGCTGAAAGCCGGCCGGATGGTGATCCTGGTCGACGAAGAAGACCGCGAAAACGAGGGCGACCTCGTGATCGCCGCCGAATTCGTCACGCCGGAAGCGATCAACTTCATGGCCAAGTACGGCCGCGGCCTGGTTTGTCTGACGTTGACGCAGGAACGCTGCAAGCAGCTGCACCTGCCGCTGATGACCTACCGCAACGGTACGCAGTACGGCACCGCCTTCACGGTCAGCATCGAAGCGGCCGAAGGCGTGACGACCGGCATCTCGGCCGCCGACCGTGCGCACACGATCGCCACGGCGGTCGCGCACGACGTGCGCCCCGAGCACATCGTGCAGCCGGGCCACGTGTTCCCGATCATGGCGCAGCCGGGCGGCGTGCTCGTTCGTGCGGGCCACACCGAGGCCGGTTGCGACTTCACCGCGCTCGCGGGCCTCACGCCGGCCGCGGTGATCTGCGAGATCATCAAGGACGACGGCACGATGGCGCGCCTGCCCGACCTGATCGAGTTCGCGCAGGAACACAACCTGAAGATCGGCACGATCGCCGACCTGATCCAGTACCGCAGCCGCACCGAATCGATCATCGAGCGCATCGCCGAGCGCACGATGCAGACCGCGCACGGCACGTTCCGCGCGGTCCTGTACCGCGACCAGCCGAGCGGCTCGCCGCACATCGCGCTGGTGCGCGGCGAACCGTCGCCCGACGTCGATACGCCGGTGCGCGTGCACGAGCCGCTGTCGGTGCTCGACCTGCTCGAAACGGGCGTGTCGACGCACTCGTGGACGCTCGATGCCGCGATGCGCGAAATCGCGGAGCGCGACCTCGGCGTGATCGTGCTGCTCAATTGCGGCGACACGAAGGAACACCTGATCGACGTCTTCAAGGCGTTCGACGAGGAAGAAAAGGCCGCTGCGCTCAAGCGCCGGCCGGTTGATTTCAAGACGTTCGGCATCGGCGCGCAGATCCTGCGCGATGTCGGCGTCGGCAAGATGCAGGTGCTGTCGAATCCGCGCAAGCTGGGCAGCATGTCCGGCTACGGCCTGGAAGTCACGGGCTTCATTCCGATGCCCGGCGGCGAAGCCAAGTCCTGCCCGGCGTCCAACGCGTAACCCGCCACGACGCTTTCGCCCTATAACCGTTCATCCACACCACGGACAAGATCATGGAAATCGGACAATACCAACCGAATCTCGAAGGCGACGGCCTGCGTATCGGCATCGTGCAATCGCGCTTCAACGAGCCCGTGTGCAACGGCCTCGCCGACGCGTGCGTCGAGGAACTGGAACGCCTCGGCGTCACCGGTGAAGACGTGCTGCTCGTGTCGGTGCCCGGCGCGCTGGAAATCCCGCTCGCGCTGCAAAAGCTCGCGGAAAGCGGCCAGTTCGACGCGCTGATCGCGCTCGGCGCGGTGATCCGCGGCGAGACCTACCACTTCGAACTCGTGTCGAACGAGAGCGGCGCGGGCATCACCCGCATCGGCCTCGACTTCAACCTGCCGATCGCGAACGCGGTCCTGACGACCGAAAACGACGAGCAGGCCGTCGCGCGCATGACCGAAAAGGGTCGTGACGCCGCACGCGTCGCCGTCGAGATGGCCAACCTGACGATGGCGCTCGACCAGCTCGGCGACGACGACGAGGAAGAAGAAGACGAAGACGACGAAGAGGAGCGCGCATGAAGAAGAGCGCCCGCCGACAATCGCGCGAGCTGGCGACGCAGGGGCTGTACCAGTGGCTGCTGTCGAACGCGTCCTCCGGTGAGATCGACGCGCAACTGCGCGGCGCGCTCGGTTACGACAAGGCTGACAAGGATCTGCTCGAAGCCATCCTGCACGGCGTGATCCGCGAGCACGCCACGCTCGTCGAAGCGCTGACGCCGTCGCTGGACCGTCCGATCGAACAGTTGTCGCCGGTCGAACGCGCCGTGCTGCTGATCGCGACGTTCGAGCTCACGCACCACGTCGAAACGCCGTACCGCGTGATCATCAACGAAGCTGTCGAACTCGCGAAGACGTTCGGCGGCTCCGACGGCTACAAGTACGTGAACGGCGTGCTCGACAAGCTCGCCGCGAAGCTGCGCCCCGCCGAAACGCAGGCGCGCCGCAACGGCTGATTCCGTTGGTCCTGAACGGGCGCGCATGCGCCCGTTTTTTCTTTTGTCTCGCCTCCCTCGCCCTGCCCGCCCGATGAATACCGCCACCGATTCGCTCGTCAAACTCGCCGCACGCGTCGACGCGATCCAGCCCTTCTACGTGATGGAATTGATGAAGGAGGCACAGCGTCTGGAGTCTTCCGGGCGCGATGTTATCCACATGGGCATCGGCGAGCCGGATTTCACCGCGCCGGAGCCGGTCGTCGAAGCCGCCGCGGCCGCGCTGCGCCGCGGCGTCACGCAATATACGAGCGCACTCGGCATTGCGCCGCTGCGCGAGGCGATCGCCGCGCACTACGCGCGCGCCTACGGCCTCACGATCAGCCCGGAACGGATCGTCGTGACGGCCGGCGCGTCGGCCGCGCTGCTGCTCGCGTGCCTCGCGCTCGTCGGGCGCGACGACGAGGTGCTGATGCCCGACCCGTCGTACCCGTGCAACCGGCACTTCGTTGCCGCGGCCGAAGGCCGCGCGGTGCTCGTGCCGAGCGGCCCCGACGCGCGCTTCCAGCTTACCGAGGACGACGTCCGCACGCGCTGGGGCGACCGCACGCGCGGCGTGCTGCTCGCCTCGCCGTCGAACCCGACCGGCACGTCGCTCGAGCCGGACGAACTGAAGCGGATCGTCGAAGCCGTGCGCGCACGCGGCGGCTTCACGATCGTCGACGAGATCTACCAGGGGCTCAGCTACGACGCGGCACCCGTGTCGGCGCTGTCGTTCGGCGACGACGTCGTCACCGTGAACAGCTTCTCCAAGTATTTCAGCATGACGGGCTGGCGGCTCGGCTGGCTGGTCGTGCCGCCCGCACTGGTCGGTACGTTCGAAAAGCTGGCGCAGAACCTGTTCATCTGCCCGTCCGCGCTTGCGCAGCACGCGGCACTCGCGTGCTTCGAGCCGGCCGCACTCGACATCTACGAAGCGCGCCGGCTCGAATTCAAGCGCCGCCGCGACTTCATCGCCCCGGCGCTCGAACGGCTCGGCTTCACGGTGCCCGTGATGCCGGACGGTGCGTTCTACGTGTATGCGCACTGCGGCGGCGTCGCCCACCCGGCGGCCGGTGACAGCGCCGCGCTCACGACGGCGATGCTGCACGACGCGGGCGTCGTGCTGGTGCCCGGCATGGACTTCGGTGTCCACGCGCCGCGTGACTATATCCGCCTGTCCTATGCGACGGCCTACTCACGGCTCGAGGAAGCGGTCGACCGGCTCGCGACGTTGTTCGGGCAGCACTGACACGCGGCCGGTGCGGCGGCTTCTCCGCACACCGCAAAAAGAAAAGGCACCCGGATCGGGTGCCTTTTTCATGTCCTGCCGGCCAGAGCCGTGCGGTAAATTACCGCCGCACGTTACGCGCCAAGCTCCGAATGATCCGCGTGCGACTGCTTCGCGGTATCGACGCTCGCGTCGTCCTGCGACGCGGCGTCCTTCGATGCCGTCGACTTCGCCGACGTCGTGGTTTCGAGCGTCGCATGCACGCGCTTCGCACCGCCTGCCGCTGCCGTGACGGCCGCGGCCGTCACGATCGGCTTCGCCGGCGCCTGCGGCGCATTGACCGGCACGCTACGACCACGCGCGACGTCACGCAGGCGACCGCGCTCGGCCATCACCTTCGAACCGTAGCCATTGTCTTCGGGGTTCGTCGAGCCGTTGTACATGCGCAGGCCGGTCGCGAGCGAGCCGCCACGTGCGATGCAGTCCTTCAGCACGAGTGCGCCGACCTGGAGGTTCGCGAGCGGCTGCAATGCCGTATCGGTGCCGCCAAAATACTCGAACTTGTCGGAGTGGACCTTCGACATGACCTGCATCAGCCCCTTCGCGCCGACGCCGCTTTCGGCGTACGGGTTGAAGCCCGACTCGATCGCCATCACGGACAGCAGCAGCAGCGGATCGAGGCCGACGTCACGGCCGGTCTGGAACGCAGCCTTGACGAGCTGGCCGAGCGGCTCCTGCGCGACGCGGTAACGGCGCGACAGGTAGGTCGCGACGAGCGCCTGTTCGCGATTCGATGCGAGCGCACGGTCGTCGCGCGCATCGGCCGCGACGCGCTGGGTCGGGATCAGTTTGGCCAGCGCGACGGGCGACGGGCCGTTACGGGCCGGATCGGACGCATCGCCCTGGGCGGCGGCGGCTTCCGGTGCGACGTCGAGGCCGACCGCGAGCGCGTCCGTTTCGGGGCTGTCTTCCTGCTGCGGCTGCGCGCCGGCAGGCGCGAAGTTCGGCAGCGGATGGCCGGTCAGCAGACGGGCCGGGCCGGCTTGCACGGCCGCGGATACGACCGGCATCAGCTTCGCGGCGAGCGTGCCGCGGACGGTTGGCAGCAGCCACAGTGCAAGCGCAACTGCGACAGCGAAACAGCCGACAACGCTGAATAGATGGTGACTGACACGCGTCCCACGACGCAGCATGCTGCGCACGAATTGCGCATGCTGCTCGCTAGGACGCCACGATAACCAAGCGTTCATTCAGATCATCTCCCATGAACATGACTCGTGCGGCTCGCTCAGCTCGATGGCGAGACAGGTAACGCGCCGCGGAATCACGACGCCGCACGCTTTGGTTGGGGCGTGCAAGCATCGGGGAAACGGTATAAGTACCGTTCGAGGCCACGGTGTAAGAGGGCCGGCACCTTCGCACACTGGGCGAGGCGGGCATACGCGGTGGCACCCACGCAAAAAACCAGCGTCTGGTGGCGCTGGCTGAGACTACGACTAAGGCCGTCGGATACGCCGTGCAGGTTTCGGCGGACGGTGACGCGCTGCGTCAAAGATCGGTGATTGGCGGCTCGAAGCCTTTTACCCTGCAGCCAATGTGAGCGGATTCTAGCAGGGTTTTATAGATCGTCAACACTATAGAACCTTGAAATTATAACAAAAAGTAATTTAGCGTCGCTCTTCAGATCGCCAGCCCCATGCCGTAGAGGGGTTGCGCGCGGTCGACTTTTTTCTCCGTCGGGCGGGCATGCGGCGGCGCGGGTAAAATCGTCGGTCGATTCGGGGCCGCAGCCGGCCGCTGCGCCCGCCCATCGCTGCCCGCCTTGCGGGTGGCCCGGACCATCTTCATGAAATACAAAGACTTACGCGATTTCATCCAGCGCCTCGAGGCGCTCGGCGAACTGCGGCGCGTCACGCAGCCCGTGTCGCCCGTGCTCGAAATGACCGAGCTGTGCGACCGCGTGCTGCGCGCCAGCGGCCCTGCGCTGCTGTTCAATGCACCGACCGGCTACGACTTCCCGGTGCTCGGCAACCTGTTCGGCACGCCGCGGCGCGTCGCGCTCGGGATGGGTGTCGATGCGGGCGACGACGCCGCGCTCGACTCGCTGCGCGATCTCGGCCGCCTGCTGTCCGCGCTGAAGGAACCCGATCCACCGAAGAGCCTGAAGGACGCCGGCAAGCTGCTGTCGCTCGCGAAGGCCGTGTGGGACATGGCGCCGAAGTCGGTGTCGTCGCCGCCGTGCCAGGAGATCGTCTGGGAAGGCGCCGACGTCGACCTGAACCGGCTGCCGATCCAGACCTGCTGGCCCGGCGATGCGGGGCCGCTCGTCACGTGGGGCCTGACGGTCACGCGCGGGCCCAACAAGTCGCGGCAGAACCTCGGGATCTACCGCCAGCAGCTGATCGGCCGCAACAAGCTGATCATGCGCTGGCTCGCGCATCGCGGCGGCGCGCTCGACTTCCGCGAATTCGCGCTGCAGAACCCCGGCAAGCCGTATCCGGTCGCGGTCGTGCTCGGCGCCGATCCGGCCACGACGCTCGGCGCGGTGACGCCCGTGCCCGATTCGCTGTCCGAGTACCAGTTCGCCGGGCTGCTGCGCGGCAGCCGCACGGAGCTCGCGAAGTGCCTGACGCCCGGCGTCGACACGCTGCAGGTGCCCGCGCGCGCGGAGATCGTGCTCGAAGGCTTCATTTATCCGCAGGACGGCACGCCCGCCCCCGCTCCGGCCGGCGCACCGCCGCGCCCGGCCGGCAATGCGTCCGCCAAGTACGAGCATGCGCTCGAAGGCCCGTACGGCGACCACACCGGCTACTACAACGAGCAGGAGTGGTTCCCGGTGTTCACCGTCGAGCGCATCACGATGCGCCGCGACGCGATCTACCACTCGACCTACACGGGCAAGCCGCCTGACGAGCCCGCGGTGCTCGGCGTCGCGCTGAACGAAGTGTTCGTGCCGCTGCTGCAGAAGCAGTTCACCGAGATCACCGACTTCTACCTGCCGCCCGAAGGCTGCAGCTACCGGATGGCCATCGTCCAGATGAAGAAGAGCTACGCGGGCCACGCGAAGCGCGTGATGTTCGGCGTGTGGAGCTTCCTGCGGCAGTTCATGTATACGAAGTTCATCGTGGTCGTGGACGAGGATGTGAACATCCGCGACTGGAAGGAAGTGATCTGGGCGATCACGACGCGCGTCGACCCGGTGCGCGACACCGTGATGGTCGACAGCACGCCGATCGACTATCTCGACTTCGCGTCGCCGGTCGCCGGCCTCGGTTCGAAGATGGGGCTCGACGCGACCAACAAGTGGCCCGGCGAGACCAGCCGCGAATGGGGCCGCCCGATCGAGATGGATGCCGCCGTGAAGGCGCGCGTCGACCGGCTCTGGCAGGAGATCGGACTCTGACGCCATGGGCCGGCGCCCGCCGGCCCATGGACTGCCATCGCTACAAGTACAAGACAACGACGATGACCTTTCCACCCGCCTCCATGCTGTCCGACGGCTTCTTTCTGTCGCTGTCGCTGTGTCTCGACATCGGCCTCGTGAACGTCGCGATGCTGTCGCTGACGCTGTCGCACGGCTTCCGGCCGGGCTTCTGGCTCGGCATCGGCTCGTGCGTCGGCGATCTCGTCTACGCGGCGCTCGCGCTCGCGGGGATGGCCGTGCTGCTGCAGTTCGAGCCGGTACGCTGGATCGTGTGGATCGGCGGCGGCGCCGTGCTGCTGTTTCTCACGTGGAAGATGGCGCGCGAAGCGCTCGCGCCCGCCAAGGCGTCCGGCGACGATGCCGAGGACACGCCTCAGCCGCGCGCCAGCGCGCGGCGCAGTTTCCTGCGCGGGATGCTGCTCGCGATGTCGTCGCCGAGCGCGATCCTGTGGTTCGCGGCGGTCGGCGGCGCGCTGATCGCGAAAGCCGGCGCAACCACGCCGGCCACCGCGTCGGTGTTCCTGTCGGGCTTTTTCCTCGGCGGCCTCGCGTGGACGCTCTTCATGTGCACGCTCGCGAGCCAGGGCCGCAAGCGTGCGGGCGCCGGGCTGATGCGCGCGTGTCACATCGCGTCGGCGCTGCTGTTCGCGTATTTCTCGTACAGCGTGATCGTCGGCGGTTACCGCGACCTGATCGTGCACGCGGTGTAATCGCAACCGGCCTGCCCGGGGCCGCTCATCGCGGTCGGGCGGCGGCTCCCAAGAAAAAACGGCGCAACACCCCTCGCGGGACGTTGCGCCGTTTTGCCACGCGCGGCTAGGCCGCGCGGCACGAATCAGCGACGCCAGTAGCCGTGATGGCCCCAGCCGCCGTAACCATGGCGCCAGTACGGGCGACCGTAGTAGCCACCATAGCCGCCGACGACCACGGCGGGCGGCGGCGCATAGTAGGCCGGCGCCGGTGCGTAGTACACGGGCGGAGGCGGCGGCGCGTAGTACACGGGCGGCGGCGGTGCATAGACGGGATACGCGGGCGCGACCGGGATACCGATGCCGACCCCGATCGACACGTGAGCCTGCGCAACGCTTGCGGCACCCAGGCCCAGCGCGGCGGCGGCGATGAACGGAATGAGCTTTTTCACTTCGATTCTCCTGCTGGAGCGGTATTTTATGCGCCCCTGTCGGCAACGGCGGGCATGCACGTCGCATGGAAGCAATGTAGCGAAAACCCGCCCCTCGCGTATCGTGCATTTGTTGCAAATTGCAATCGCACGCGGCCGGAGCCGCCGTGCGGCGTGGCTTGCAGCGCCTGCGGCGACCCTTGCGGGTCGCGCGATTCCGTCCGACGAGTCGGGTCGCCACATCATGGCCGGTCAGTCTTACCGGATACGGCGCGCATGGCGGGCACGCGACCGTAATGAACGATTACAAATTTGAGACAAGATGCCGACATTTCAAGCGGGATACGGGCGCGATATGTTTCGGGGTCGGATTCGACGATCGTGATTCGACCGTGACGCCGGGCGCCAATACACGCGTCGATCGCGCCGCATACCGGTCATCCACCCACGTGTCCATGCGGAAATGGCCCTTTCGCGACCCCGCCGTCATTCCTGCGATACTGGCGGTTGCTTCGTTTTCGCTTACGCCCGCTGCCATGTCCCTCCCCGACACACCCCGCCTCGGCTTCATCGGCGCCGGCCGTCTCGCGCGCTGCGTCGCGCAGCGCTTCGCGCAGGCCGGCTTTCCGGTCGTCGCGATCGCGAGCCGCACGCCGGCATCGGCCGCCGCCCTCGCCGCGCGCATCGACGGCTGCCAGGCGGTCGACACGCCGCAGCAGGTCGCCGACGCCGCCGACCTGATCTTCCTGACGGTGCCCGACGACCATCTCGCGTCGACCGCCGCGGCGCTGCACTTCGACACGTCGCGCGCGGCGCAGCAGGCCGTCGTTCACTGCAGCGGCGCGTCGGCGGTCGCGCTGCTCGATCCGGCAAAACGGCAAGGCGCGGCCACCGGCGGCTTCCATCCGCTCTACCTGTTCGGCGGCACCGACGCCGACCTCGCCCGCATCGACGGCTGCTCGGTCACGATCGAAGCCGACGGCGCGTTGCATGCGACGCTGATGCGGCTTGCTGCCGCACTCGGCTGCCATCCGCTGTCGATTCCGGCCGGCGGCCGGATGCTTTATCACGCGGCCGCGCACTACGCGGCGAGCTTCGCGCTGTGCGGGCTGGCGGAAGCGGTCGAGCTGTGGCGCGGTCTCGGCTTCGACGAGGAAGCCGCGCTGCGCGCGCTGCTGCCGATGCTGGCCGGCACGATCGAGACCGCGCGCGACAAGGGCCTCGCGAACGCGCTCTCCGGCCCTGTGTCGCGCGGCGATACGGGCATCGTCGAACGCCAGTTGGCACTGCTTGAAACGCGCGGCGGCGATCACGCGACGCTGTACGCGCTGCTGACGCGCCGCGCGGTCGCGCTCGCGGCGCAGCGCGCCACGCCGCCGGCGTCGCTGCCGGCGCTCGCCGAAGCCGTCGAAACGTCACTCGCGCGCACCGCCGCGCCCCCCTCCCCGTCGCGAGACGAGGCGTGATAAGGTGTCGGCCGATGCGCCGCCATCCGGCGTTGGCGGCCGCACGCTACTGAGCTACTGACTGTATAAAAAGGATGCCAACGATGTTCGGCGAGATCGCCCGTTTTCTGCTCAATACCGTCTTCACGCTGTTCGGCGCCGCACTGATCCTGCGCGTCTGGATGCAGGCCGTCCGCGTGCCGCCGTACAACCCGGTCACGCAGGCCGTGCTGCAGGCAACCAACTGGCTCGTGCTGCCGCTGCGCCGCGTGATCGCGGGCGTACGCGGCATCGACTGGGCCAGCGTCGTCGCCGCGCTGCTCACCGCGCTCGTCTACGTCGTGCTGATGGTCGTGATGGCCGGCTTCGATCCGGCCTCGGTGATCGCGACGCTCGTCGTGGTCGCGCTGCTCACCGTCGTGAAGTGGGCGCTCAACCTCGTGATCTGGATGACGATCCTGATGGCGCTGCTGTCGTGGCTCAACCCGCGCTCGCCGGCCATGCCGATCCTCTACCAGCTCACCGCGCCGTTCCTGAACCCGCTGCGCCGCATCATCCCGAACCTCGGCGGCATCGACCTGTCGCCGATCCTGCTGTTCGTGATCGTGCAGGTGCTGCTGATGATCGTCACGCGCGCCGCCGTGTCGCTGACGATGTTCGGTATCTGACGCTGTCGTCCCCTATGCCGCCGGCGCTTGCGCCGGCGGTGCGCCGAGCGTGTCGATCACGCCGAAGCGCGCCGGCATCATCGCGTAGCACACCCGCACCTTCTCGTGCGACAACCGCTCGAGCAAGCGCTGCGCCTCGTCCTCGGTGACGATGAATTCGATCTCGATCGCG
Organism: Burkholderia sp. Ac-20349; assembly: GCF_017104865.1. NCBI lineage: Bacteria > Pseudomonadati > Pseudomonadota > Betaproteobacteria > Burkholderiales > Burkholderiaceae > Burkholderia > Burkholderia sp. Ac-20349. Next base: position 5,128 of record NZ_JAAGPM010000052.1, on the reverse strand, counting down.
AGCGAACCCTGCAGTTCGAAGAAGCGGTCCTCGTGCAGCACGCGATGCTGGCCGAAACCGGCCATCGCGCGAAACGCGGAACCGCCCGCGACGCCCATCCGGTTCGCCTCCTCCAGCAGCCATTCCCACAACGGTTTCCAGTGCAGCCGGTGCTTCTCGTGCACATAGAAGCGCAGGAATATCTTGTCCATCGCACCCTCCGAGGGCGGCACGCTCAGGCCGCCGCGAGCCACGCGCGCGCGGTCCACATGCCAAGCGCCGTCAGCGCGAACGATCCAGTCAAGTGTAGGGCAGCCACCGCAAACGCCCATCCGAATTCGCCCTGCACCGCATGCGTCATCACTTCGACCGAATAGGTCGAGAACGTCGTGAGGCCGCCGAGAAAGCCCGTGATCACGAACAGGCGCCACTCGGGCGGCAGCCCGACGCGGGTCGTGAACACGACGGCGGCGATGCCGATCACGTAGCCGCCGATCAGGTTCGCGGCAAGCGTGCCGAGCGGCACGGCGGGAAAGAATTCGTTGAGCGCGAGACTCAGGAACCAGCGCAGCAACGCGCCGAGCCCGGCGCCGACGAAGATCGCGACGATCGAATAGAACAAGGGCGCTCCCGGTCGATGAGGCGGCTGGATTCAGCCGCCGGCCCCCGGTCGCCCGGGGCGATGTCCGCTCCCGCGCGCGGGCGGCACAGGCTGAACTGTATGCGGATTCGCCGCGCACCTGCAACGGCGACGGCCGGCAGGATCCCGGCCCGTTCAGGCCGTCTCGCCCGCCCGCAGGTTCACGCGCGTTGCCAGGCTGCGTCGAGCGCGCTCAGCGTCGCCAGCGCATCGCCCTTCAAGCCGATCACGTCCGCACGGCGCGCATGCGCTTCGCGCGCGTTGATGCGGATCACGTCGGCCCCGAGCCGTTCGCTCAGCAGGCGCACGGTCGGGATCGCGGTGCCCGCGCCGATCTCGACCACGGCGACCCGCCCGGCCTGCGCGATCCAGTCTTCCAGCGCGCGTTCCTGCGTATCGTAATGCGCACCGAGCCAGCCGGTGTCGCCGAACATCAGGATGTTCGGCCGCGCGAGGCCGCCGCAGTGCGGACAGCGCGGCAGGTCGCCGACGAGGCGGCAGGTCGCTTCGTCGACGTCCGGCACGAACGGCGCCGCATCCCACGTGTCGTCCGAACAGGGGCGCAGGCACTGCATCGCGTGGATCGAACCGTGGATCTCGACGATCCGCGCCGGATCGAAGCCGGCTTTCTGGAACTGGCCGTCGACGTTGCTGGTCAGCACGAAGCCGCCGTTCGGCATCGCGTCGATCCAGCGTCGCAGGATCGCGAAACCCGCATGCGGCACCGTCGCACGGTAGAGCGCAAGGCGGTCCCCGTAGAACCCCCACGCGAGTTGCGCACGCGCACGGAACGCGTGCGGCGATGCGATCTCGTGGAATTCGAAACGCTCATGACGCAGTGCCGGATACGCGCGCCAGAACCCGTCCGTACCGCGAAAATCGGGCAGCCCGGAATCGACGCCGATACCGGCGCCGGCCGTCACGAGCAACGCGTCGGCGCGCGCGAGCGCAGCAACGGCGGAGGCGACGGGATCGGCGGGCAGTTGCGCGGCAGCGGCAGCAGCGGTGGAGTCAGCGGAATCGGAAAACGGCATGATGGGGCGGCGGTAGCATCGAGCGGTGCGCGGGTAGCGTCGCGATCATACGCCGGTTCGCGCGCGGCGCGGCATGCGCGATGCAACGGCATGACGCGATGCTCGACCGGCCGCAGACGATGCAGGCAGCCGGCCGATGCAGGGCGCCACCGCGGCCGGGCGCCCCCCGCCTGTTCAGCTATCCGAACCGTCCTGCGCGACCGGAATCTCGTCGGCCGCGAAATAGACCGGCTTGCCGAGCTGCCTTGCAAGACCGACGTCCATGTCCGCCCCGCGCGACGCGCCGTCGATACGCAGCACCGCATCGCAACGGCGCAGCAGCCGATGCGCGGCCGGATACAGGAACGCCTCGCTGATCGCGTCGCCGACCTGTCGCGACCCGGCCGCGACGGCGAGCGGCAGCGACACCCACTCGCCGATCATCGGCACGTGCCCACGGCGATACACGGCGAGCGCGGCTGCCTCCAGCCGGTGCAGGTTCGCGGCGATGCGTGCGGGGTCGCCGTCCGTGCCGCTGCGATAAGGGCCGGCGACCAGCACGAGCAGCGGCGTCATGCCGTGCGCGCGCCGGCGGTTTCCCGCAGCGCGACGTACTGGAGCAGCATGATCGTCTTCGCATCGACGATCTCGCCGCGCTCGACCGCATCCAGCGCCGCCTGCAGCGGCATCTCGACGACCTCGAGATCCTCGCCCTCTTCCGCGACGCCACCGCCATCGCCGGTGCGCAGCGACGCATCGTATTCGCCGACGAAGAAATGCAGCTTCTCCGTCACCGAGCCCGGGCTCATGAACGCCTCGAACACCTTGCGCACGCCGCGCACGCGATAGCCGGTCTCCTCCTCGGCCTCCGCGCGGATGCGTGCTTCCGGCGTCGCGTCGTCGAGCAGGCCGGCCGCGGCCTCGAGCAGCATGCCGTCGTGCCCGCTGACGAATGCCGGCATCCGGAACTGCCGCGTCAGCAGCACGTCGCCCGTATCGGCATTGCGCAGCAGGATCGTCGCGCCGTTGCCGCGATCGTAGGTCTCGCGGCTCAGGCGCTGCCACGTCCCATCGCGGCGCAGGAAATCGAACGTCACCTTCCTCAGCACATACCAGTCATCGGACAGCACCGTCGTATCGACGATGCGGACACGGTCCCGCGTTGCAGCCATCCCAGCCTCCGGTTCGACAAAAGACGGCGCCCATGGTAACGTGCATATTCGTGCAACTTCAAGAAATTTCGTGCAAACACGATGCTGACGACCCAACGCAAGAAAGCGATCCTCGACGCACTCGCGCGCGACGGCCAGGTGCTGGCGGTCGAGCTGAGCGCGCAATTCGGCGTGTCCGAAGACACCGTCCGCCGCGACCTGCGCGAGCTCGCGGCCGAGGGTCTGCTGCAGCGCGTGCATGGCGGCGCGCTGCCGGCGTCGCCGGCCGTCGCGCCGTTCGCGCAGCGCGAGGCGCTCGAGACGGCGGAAAAGCGGCGCATCGCGCGGCGGGCCGCGGAGATGATCGCGCCCGGGCAAGTGGCCATCGTCGACGGTGGCACGACCTCGGCGCTGCTCGTCAACCAGTTGCCGGCCGACCTGCGCGCGACGATCGTCACGCACAGCCCGAGTGTCGCGGTGGCGCTGGCCGCGCATCCGTCGATCGACGTGATCCTGATCGGCGGGCGGCTCTACAAGCATTCGATCGTCGCCGTCGGCGCGGCGGCGATGGAAGGCATTGCGCGCATCCACGCTGACCTGTACTTCATGGGCGTCACGGGCGTGCATCCGGTCGCGGGGCTCAGCACCGGCGATTTCGAGGAAGCGGCGATCAAGCGCGCGCTGGCCGAACGCGCGGCCGAGACGGTCGTGCTCGCGTCGCAGTCGAAGCTGCGCGCGGCGTCGCAGTTCGTGATCGGCGAGCTCACGCTGGCGCACACCGTGGTGGTCGAAAAGGAAACCGACGCCGCGCTGACGAAGCCGATCGAGGCGGCGGGCGTGACGGTCGTGCGCGCGTAGCTGTGCGGGGTTGCGGCCGAGCGGGGTGTACGGATGTGCCGGATGCACCGGATGCGCCGATGTGCCGATGTGCCGATGTGCCGATGTGCCGATGCGCCGATGTGCCGATGTGCCGGAACTCACCCGTCGATTCGTCCGCGGGCTTTCATCGCGTCGCCGCCGAGCCTATGTCAGCGTGCTGACAGGGTCCGCTTGCTAACATGGGCACCCGCCCAATCGCCACGCGCCGCCCGCCCGATGCCCCCGCCCTCCGCCATCCCCACGCCTGCGCCGCCGGCTGGCGATGCCCCACCGCCCGGCGTCCTCGCGCTGTTCATCGCGTTCTCGCAGATCGGCCTGACCAGCTTCGGCGGCGGGCTGAGCGGCCGGATGATGCGCGACTTCGTGTACGAGCGGCGCTGGCTCGACGAGGAGGCGTTCCTCAACGGCCTCGCGCTGTCGCAGGCGCTGCCGGGCGTCAACGTCAAGAACCTCGCGATCTGGATCGGCTACCGGCTCGCCGGATGGCGCGGCGCCGTGGCCGGCTTCACCGGCATCATCGCGCCGCCGGCCGTGCTGATCGTGCTGTTCGGCATCGCGTTCTCGACCCTCACGCGCTTTCCGCTCACGCACATCGCGCTCGCCGGCGCGGCCGCCGCGGCAATCGGGCTGTCGATCTCGATGGCGATCACCGCGGTGCGCCGGCTGCCGCGTCGCGCGCTGCCGTTCGCGGTGATGGCGCTGACCTTCGTATCGGTTGCGGTGCTGCACTGGCCGCTCGTGTGGACCGTGCTGGTCGGCGGCACGCTGAGCGTCGCGCTCGAATATCGCCGCGCGGCCGCAACGCCGGCCGGGAGCGATACGCGATGACCGCATCGCAACGCTACGCGGCGCTGTTCGGCGTGTTCGCGCCGCTGTCGATCGCGACGATCGGCGGCGGACAGGCGATCATCGCCGACATCCAGCGGCAGGTGGTCGACGTGCATCACTGGATGACCGCCACGCAATTCGTGAACGACTTCGCGATCGCGCGGATGGCGCCGGGCCCCGGCTCGCTGCTGGCGACGCTGATCGGCTGGCAGGTGGCCGGCTTCTGGGGCGCGGTGATCGCGACGCTCGCGCTGTTCGGCCCGACCGCGTTCCTGATCTACGGCGTCGCGCATCTGTGGCGGCGGCACCAGGGCGCGCGCTGGCAGATCGCGCTCGAGGCCGGCCTGCGCCCGGTCGCGGCCGGCATGATCCTCGCGTCGGTGTGGGTGCTGCTGCAGGCGCTCGACGGCGGCTGTGCCGCGCGCGCGATCGCGGTCGCGTCGACGCTGTGCGTGATGTATACGCGCGTTCATGCACTGCTGCTGATCGCGATCGGCGCGCTGCTGCTCGTCGGCGTGCACGTCGATCGGCGTCGAGATCGCGGCGGCGGCACGCAGGATCGACGTGTCGCTGCGATGCTCGCCGAGCCAGCGCAGCAGCACATTGCCGCCGAGCGACACGCCGGCCGCGACCAGCGG
>NZ_JAAGPM010000051.1:0-52932 GCF_017104865.1 Burkholderia sp. Ac-20349 | reverse complement strand
GACCCGCGCGAGATGGTGGTGGTTGTCGTGATCCCACGGATGGAAGCCCGGCCGGAAGAAGCTCAGCCATTCGCCGGCGATGCGCGGGAACAGCCCGCGGCGCGGCCCGTACAGGAACGCCATCATCCGCAGCATGCCGCGCACGTGGTGGCCGGCGCCGCGATCGCGCCACAGCAGCGTCGCATGCATCAGGAACACGGTCGGCCAGAACGTCAGCGTCGTCAGCAGATACACGCCGATCCGGATCAGGTAACGGCGCAACCCCGGTTCCATCGCGGCATTCCATACGTCGAACGACACGGCCTTGTGCTCGGTTTCCTCGAGCGCGTGCCAGATCCACATCTGGCGGTAGCCTTCGACCGAGCCGTCGAGGCGCGTCGGGTCGCGCAGCAGCCAGTCGGCCAGCATCGCCGTGTAGTGCTCCGCCGCGACCGTGTGCGCGAGCTGCACCGAATGCGGCAGCTTGCGCTTCATGTAGCCGAGCACCGTCCACACGCGCTTGTCGAGCTTGCGCGCGGGCAGGTGATTCGCCTGCATCAGCTCGTTGTATTCGATGTGCTCGCGCGTGTGCATCGCCTCCTGGCCGATGAAGCCGAGCACCTGCTGCTTCAGCACGGGATCGTCGATCCGGTCGCGGTAGTTGCGCACCGAATCCATGAAGAAACGCTCGCCGGCCGGAAACAGCAGCGACAGTGCGTTGAAGAAATGGGTCACGTGCGACCCGAGGCCATGCCAGTCCTTCGCGCGTTCGACCGGCAGGTCGAAGCGCAGGTCGCGGCGCACCGGCATGATCCCGGCTGCGGTGGCGGAAGCGGCTGACTTCATGTTCATCGTTCTCCTGGTTCCGGCGCGGCCCGGCGCGTCGTTCGACGCGGCCGGCGCGGGCCCGGGCGGCGCGTCGCGCACCGCCAAAATCTTGACATCGACAGCTGTAAAGATAGGCCGCCCGCGGCGGCGCACGCAAGCCGCGCGGTAGATGCGCGCTTCCAAACAGGGCACGGTCGAAAAGGCGGAAAAAACGGCGCTCGCACGGTATCCGGGCGGGTCGGGATTCGAACGCGCGAGACCGCACGCGGGCCAGTTGCGGCGGCCGGCGCCGCCTCGCAGCCGTGGCCTGAAAGCCGCGTGTGGCGGGCGTTTCACGGAATCCGGCGAAGCCGTGCGGCAGGCGGGCGAACGCCCCGGTAGCACCGATTCATACACGCGTCGCACTCGCGCGGTGCAACCTCGGTCGCACGGCTCGCGAAAAATTCAAACAGGCGTTCCATTTGCGTTTCGCGCGATCGCGGCCGCGGTGGCCCACCGCCGTCCGCGACACGCGTGCGACCGGCCGAAAGCCACGAGCGGCGGCCCGCTGCGTGCTCGCCTACAATAGCGGTTTTACCCATCCTTTTTCAGGAGAAGTCATGTCTGTCATCACGACCGAATCGGGCCTCAAATACGAAGACCTGACCGAAGGCACCGGCGACGTTGCACAAGCCGGCCAGACCGTCAGCGTCCACTACACGGGCTGGCTGACCGACGGTCAGAAATTCGATTCGAGCAAGGATCGCAACGACCCGTTCGCGTTCGTGCTCGGCGGCGGCATGGTCATCAAGGGCTGGGACGAAGGCGTGCAGGGCATGAAGGTCGGCGGCGTGCGTCGCCTGACGATCCCGCCGCAACTCGGCTACGGCCCGCGCGGCGCAGGCGGCGTGATTCCGCCGAATGCGACGCTCGTGTTCGAAGTCGAACTGCTCGCCCTCTGACACGGCACACGAGCCGCCGGCTGACGCCCTGCCCCATGGCACACCTTCCGTCCCCCACCGTCGCACTGCAACGCTACGACACGCTCGAAGCGTCGGACGTGCACGACTTTCACCAGATCGTGCTCGGCATCGACGGCGCGATGGTGATGGCGGTGGACGGCGTCAGCCAGCGTCTCGACCGGCACGGCGCCTGGCTGATTCCGGCCGGCGCGCGCCACGATTACGCGGGCCTGGGCGAGAACCGCCAGCTCGTGCTCAATCTCCCGCCCGCGTCGCTCGCGGTGCCGCAGCGGCTGTTCGACAACGCGCGCGCCGTGGCGATCGATCCGGCACTGACGTCGCTGGTCGCGCAGATCGCGGCGGCAGCCGCGCAACTCGACGCGCCCGCCGGTGACGCACAGCACGCGGCCGCGCACCGTTTTCAGTGGCAGGCGGCCGCGCGGCTGTGCGGCGCGCTGCTCGACGAACGCGGCATCGCCACGCCCGCACCGGGCCTCGATTTCGCACGCATCGACCGCTGGCTGCGCGCACGGCTTGCGGAACCGCTACGCATCGCCGATCTCGCCGCGCACTGCGGCTACGGGATGCGCCGTTTTCATCAACTGTTCGTCGATGCGTTCGGCGAAACGCCGCATCGCTACCTGCAGCGGCTCAGGCTCGACGCGGCCGTGATCCTGCTCGCGGACGGCCGGTATCCGCTCGTCGATATCGCCGGAATGGTCGGCTTCGCGGATCAAAGCACGTTCACGCACGCGTTCACGAAGCGCTTCGGCGTGGCGCCGGGACGCTGGCGCGGCGCGCGGCATTGAGCGCAGTCGCGTGCCGGCGTTGAATCCGCATCAACGCACGTCGTAGCGGCACGGTTCGGCAAACCGCATTCGCACGGGCGCCCGGCCAGTCGCAGCCTTCGCCGCTCCCGTTCGCCATCCCATCGCATCCTGTCGCCCGCTTCGACGCTTCACGTCCCGCTGAAACATCGCCCGCCGCCGCGTCCTACGATTGACGCATGGATACGACCGCCCCCTCCCCCGCCTTCCCGCCCGCGCTCGCCCGCATCGTCGCGACCGTCAGCACCGGCTTCGTCGTCACGCAGCTCGACGTGACGATCGTCAACATCGCGCTCGCGCATCTCGCCGGCGACCTGCACTTGCCGGTCGCCGGCCTGCAGTGGGTCGTCGATGCGTACACGCTCGCGTTCGCGGTGCTGATGCTGTCGGGCGGCGCGCTCGGCGACCGCTTCGGCGCGCGCCGCCTGTATATCACTGGCCTCGCGCTGTTCGCGCTCGCGTCGCTCGCCTGCGGCGCCGCAAGCACGCCCGCGATGCTGATCGCCGCGCGTGCGCTACAGGGCGTCGGCGCCGCAGCGATGCTGCCCAATTCGCTCGCACTGCTCAACGACGCGTGCCGGCACGACCCGCTCCTGCGTGCGCGAGCCGTCGGCGGATGGACGGCAGCCGGGTCGATTTCGATCGCGGCCGGCCCGGTCGTCGGCGGCCTGCTGATCGCGGCGTGGGGCTGGCGCGGCATCTTCCTCGTGAACCTGCCGCTGTGTGCGGCCGGGCTGGCGGCCGCCTTGGCATGGGTACCCGCGCGCCGCGTGGGGGCTACGCCGGCCGCGCCTTCCCGTTCCGTCCGTGCACTCGACCTGCGCGGCCAGTTCATCGCGATCGCGATGCTGACCGCGCTGACCGGCGCCGTGATCGAATGGCGGCCGCTCGGCTTCGCGCATCCGGTCGTCGCCGGCGGCTTCGCGCTGGCCGCACTCGCCGCGCTCGCATTCGTCGCGGTCGAAGCGCGCACGGCCACGCCGATGCTGCCGTTGTCGCTGTTCCGCCATCGCACGTTCAGCGCGGCCGTGCTGTTCGGGATCTGCGTGAACTTCACGTACTACGGCACCGTGTTCGTGCTCGCGCTGTACCTGCAGCGCGCACGCGGCGAATCGGCGTTGCAGGCGGGCCTCGCGTTCCTGCCGCTGACGGGCGGCTTCCTGCTGTCGAACCTCGCGAGCGGCCGCGTCGTGGCGCGTCACGGCCCGCGTGCGCCGATGCTGGCGGGCGCGCTCGTCGCCGCACTCGGCTACGGGTCGCTGCATTTCATCGACGCGTCGACGCCGCTGGCCGTGCTGCTCGTGCCGTTCCTGCTGATTCCGTCGGGCATGGGTTTCGCGGTGCCGGCGATGACGACCGCCGTGCTCGCGTCGGTCGCGCCCGAGCGGGCCGGCATCGCGTCGGCCGTGCTGAATACCGCGCGGCAGGCCGGCGGCGCGATGGGCGTCGCAGCGTTCGGCGCGCTCGCCGGCGGTGGCGGCGCGGCGCAGGTCGTGACCGGGTTGCGGATCGACACGGCCGTGTCGGTCGCGCTGCTGGTCGCCGCCGCGCTGCTCGCGACGCGGGTGCGGCCCGATGCGCATCGCGGTGCATCGCCCGCGCGTCAGGCCGTGGCGGCGGCCGATTGAACGGAGGCGGTCAGGCGTCGCCGGGGTCGCGCTGGACCAGGTGACGCCACGGGAACACGTTGTCCTTGAAGTGACTCACGTAGCCGCCGTGGCCGGCCTGGATCACCATGAACGACAGCCGCGGATGCAGCGCCTGCAGCGCGTCGAGCGCGTCCCGATCGAGACAGGTATTTCTCAGCGTCAGCGTATGGAGCCGCTGGCCGGCCTGGCTCTTCAGCAAGCGCTCGTAGGCCTCGAACGACGTGACGCTGCCGGCGTCGCGCGCGCGCTTCCAGGTCGAATGCAATGCGGTCGATTCGGAGAAATCGAGCCAGCCGAGCGACGACAGGTTGTCGCTGCCGGCAAGACGCTCGATGAACTGCTGCGTGTCGTCTCCACCGCCGATGCGCAGCCGCTGGAGATGCGCAAGCGGCACGTCGAAAAAGCGCGCGTCGGGTGCATTCGGCACCGTCAGCTCGGTGAGAAACGGCGCCTTCGCGGCAAAGCGGGCAATCTCGCCGCCCTCCTGCATGATCAGGTCGCGGCGCACGATCATCGACTGGTTGTGATCGGCCGGCTCGGTCGGCCGCACATACAGCGAGCGCAGCATCGGGAAGCGCGCATCCGAATCGAGCAGCGGACCGAAATCCCATTCGAGCGTGCCGTTCGCGCCTTCGTCGAGGCCGCTGAACGCGAGATCGGTCACGAGCGCCGCGACGTCCCGCTCGGCCAGACATTGCAGCGTCCAGTCGAACGGCTCCTCCCAGGCGCCGCCGAAGTACCGGACATGCAGCCCGGCCCGCATCGGCGCGACGGTGACATGGTTGAAATCGGTCTGCCACAGCGGCTCAGCCGGATCGGCATGGTCGCGCCCGTCCTCGGCGCCCTCGCGCTCGCAGTAGTCGTGGATGCGACGCTGCAGGTCGAGCAGCAGCCGATAACCGGCGGAATCCAGCGGGTGGGACATGACGATGCGGCTCCGGTCGACGACGATCGCGACAGTCTATCCGACGGCCCAGCCGTCGCGCATGACGCTCACTGTCGCGTCGTACCGGCTGCGTCGCCGATCTTCTTCACGATCGTCTCCGCCGCCTTCAACGGCCGGCCGTCGTCATGCCGCAGCGCGAGCTTGCGGATCGCGCGCCCGGTGCTGCGGTCGAGCAGCACCGAATGCGGTTCGCCGCGCGCGAACAGGTTCGCCTCGCCCCACTGCCGCAGCATCACGATCACCGGAAACAGCCCTTCGCCCTTTTTGGTCAGCGCGTACTCCTGATACGCGCTACCGTCCGACGCCGGCACGACGTCGAACACGCCGGCGTCCACCAGCATCCTGAGCCGGTCGGACAGGATGTTGCTCGCAACGCCGAGGCTCGCGCGGAAATCGCCGAACCGGCGCACGCCGTCGAATGCATCGCGCACGATCAGCAATGCCCAGCGATCGCCGACGATATCGGTCGCCCGTGCCACCGGGCACGGCGAATCCGCAAGACTTTTCTGCCTGGCCATGTTCCTCTCCGCCATCGCGCCGGCCGCCTTCTCGGCACCACCGGCCATCCGTGCACGGACGTCCCGTCCGCCGCACAACAGGTTGCATTTTAAAACTACTTTTCCTACACTCCATTCTGGTTTCAATTTGCAACTACTTTGCGTAAGGGAACTCATGGATTCTTCCTGTCATTCCGGCAGCGTTGCATCGAACGCACCTGCCCATGCAGCACATCCGGCCGACGTCGGCCGCCTGTCCGCGGCGCGCGTCGCGTTGCTGGCCATCTGCTGCGCGACCAGTGTCGCGAACGTCTACTACGCGCAGCCGCTGCTCGATTCGATCGCCCGGGATTTCGGCGTGTCGCAGGCGGCCGTCGGCGGCGTCATCACCGCGACGCAGCTCGGCTGTGCGCTCGCGCTGCTGTTCGTCGTCCCGCTCGGCGACCTGCTGAACCGCAAGCGCCTGATCACCGTGCAGCTCCTGTTGCTGACGGCGGCCTGCATCGGTGTCGCCGCCTCGTCGACGCGCGTCGCGCTGCTGGCAGGGATGGTCGCCGTCGGGCTGCTCGGTACCGCGATGACGCAAGGGCTGATCGCGTGCTCGGCCGCGCTGGCGGGCGCCGGCGAACGCGGGCGTGTGGTGGGGGCCGCGCAAGGCGGCGTCGTGGTCGGGTTGCTGGCCGCACGCTCGCTGGCCGGCGTCGTCACCGATATCGCGGGCTGGCGGGCCGTCTATCTGGTGTCGGGCGCGCTCGCGATCGTCATGCTCGTCGTGCTGTCGCGGCTGTTGCCGGACGAGAACGGGCCGCGCGAACGCATCGGCTACGCGGCGCTGCTGCGATCGATGGTGTCGCTGCTGCGCAATGAACGCGTGCTGCGCGTGCGTGGCGCGCTCGCGCTGCTGATGTTCGCGGCATTCAGCATCTTCTGGAGCGCGCTGGTGCTGCCGCTGAGCGCGCCGCCGCACGCGATGTCGCATACGCAGATCGGCGCGTTCGGCCTGGTCGGCGCGCTGGGTGCGGCGGCGGCCGCCCGCGCGGGCCGGCTCGCGGATCGCGGGCGCGGCGAAGCGACGACCGGCGCCGCGCTCGCGCTGCTCGCGTGTTCGTGGTTGCCGCTCGCGTTCGGCAATACGTCGATTGCATGGCTGATCGTCGGCATCGTGCTGCTCGATGTCGGCGGACAGGCCGTCCACGTCGTCAACCAGAGCATGATTCTCGGCGCGCGGCCCGATGCGCATGCGCGACTCGTCGGCTGCTACATGCTGTTCTATTCGGCCGGCAGCGGGCTCGGCGCGATTGCGTCGACGATGATGTATGCACGCGCCGGATGGACGGGCGTCTGCGTGCTCGGCGCCGTCGTGAGCGTGGCGGCGCTCGGCGTCTGGGCCGCGACGCTCAGGCGCGCGTGATGCGTGCCGGCGCCGCGTATCGGATGGAGAAGGCCGGCCTGCCCTTCGCAGGCGGCCGGCACGCGAACCGGCCGCGCACGCGCACCGGTTCGGCTTTCGGTTCGGCTTTCGGTTCGGCTTTCGGTTCGGCTTTCGGTTCGGCTTTCGGTTCGGCGCGCAGGTTGCGCGCCGGGGGCACTCAACCCGCTGCCTGGATCGCCTCTTCGTACACGCCGGCCACGCGCCGCGCGATCACCGCGTTGTCGAAATGATCGCGCGCATAGCGCTTGCACGCGGCCTCGTCGGGTAGCGTGATCGCACCCGACAGCGCGGCGCCGAGACCTTCCGCAATCGCGTCCGCGCCGGTGGACGGCAGCACGAGATCGCTGGACAACCCGGCGACGGCCTCCGGCAGCCCGCCGACCGGCGTGACCAGCACGGGCGTGCCGGACGCGAGCGATTCGACGGTGATCAGCCCGAAGCCTTCGAGCGCGACCGTCGGCACGACACTGACCGTCGCCGCGCGGTACAGCGCCGCGAGATGGTTGTCGGGCACGAAGCCGAGCAGCTTCACGTTGTCCTGCAGCCCGGCCGCATCGATGCGCTGCTGCAGTTCCTCGCCGATCTTGCCCTTGCCGGCGATCAGCAGCAGCACGTCCGGGTGACGGTGCTTGAGGAGGCCGATCGCGTCGATCAGGTCCTCCAGCCCCATGCGCCGCACGAGCCGGCGCACGGCCAGCACGATCGGCCGGTCCTGCGGCAGTTGCAGCTTGTGCCGCGCCTCGCCGGGCGTGAGCGGCGTGTCGAACTGCGCGGTATCGACGCAGCCGGGAATCACGCGCACACGCGACGGATCGATTCCGTAGCGATTCGTCAGGATCTGGCCGAATGCCTGCGACAGCACGATCAGCCGCGACGAACGCGTATAGACGGCCTGTTCGAGATAGCGCTTCGCGCGCTGCCCGAGCGACGCGGCACCCTCGACCTGGCTTTCGTCGGCCCACGGCCCCTGGAAGTGCGACACCTGCGGAATCCCGCGCGTGACGTCGAGGCCCGGGAACGTGTACAGCGCGAAGTGCGACGAGATCACGTCCGGCCGCTCGCTGCGAACCTCCTCGCGCAGCGCGCGCCGCGCGGCGAGCATCCGGCGCGCAAGCGATTCCGTTGCGGGGCCGAAACCCTGGATCGCACCATCCGTGTCGTCGGCGACCTTCGGCGAGCCGGCAACGAGCCCGCGCACCTCGACACCCGCGCCCGGCAGCGCGCCGACGAGCGAGTAGTACATCCGGTCGAGGCCGCCCGCGCGTTCGGGGAACCAGTGCATGCCGATTTGCAACGATTTGATCGGCCGGGAAGATTGGGACATCAGGACTGCTCCTGCGTGACTGCATGCTCGACCCGCTCGAAAGCGGACGGCTGCGAGGGTTGGCCGATGCGCCGATAAAGCGCGACATACTGGGCGCCCATGTGCGCCCAGCCGAAACGGGTCATCAGTTCGCGGGCGGCGTCGCCCATCGCGCGACAGGTGTCGCGCGACGCCGCAAGCGTGCCGATCGCCTGCGCGAGCGCCGCCGGATCGTCCGGATCCTCCAGCACGATCCCGCATTCGCGCGTGATGATTTCCGCGCCGCCCGCCGTGCGCGCGGTGACGACCGGCAGCCCGGCCGCCATCGCCTCGAGCAGCGACAGGCTCATCGCTTCGTAGCGCGACGGAAACACGTAGGCGTCGACCGAGCGCATCAGCGTCGGCATGTTTTTCACGAGACCGAGGAAATGCACGCGCGAATCGATGCCGAGCGCGCGCGCCTCGTCCGGATACGGGCTGCCGGGCAGATAGCCGGCCACCGCCAGATGCACGTTCGCCGGCAGCTTCGTCAGCGCCTTCAGCACGGTGCCGAGGTTCTTGCGCGGCGTGCGCAGGTCGCCGACGAACAGCAGCAGGAACGCATCGTCCGGCAGCTTGAACGCCGCGCGATCGGCCTGCGCGCCCGCGAACGCGCTGGTGTCGACGCCGTTGTAGATCACGCTGATCTTGCGGCTGTCGATGCCGAGCCCGGCGATCTCGTCGGCCACCTTCTGCGACACGGCCGTGATCGCGCGCGAGCGCCGGTACGCCCAGCGCTCGAGCGTGGTGTTCACGCGCGTATAGACGTACTGGTACGCCGACCACAGCCCCTTCGTCGGCCCGAACGGATAGTACGGACTCTTGAACCAGCCGCCGTGCACGAAGTGCGCGGTATTCACGTCGGCCTTGATCCACGAAATGAAGCCGTTCACGTGCAGCACGTCGTACTCGTCGCGGTGCGCGCGCAGCCAGGCCGCGCTCTTCAGCGCGAACACCTGCTGCTTGACGAGGTTCGACGGCCAGAAGCCGCCGACCTTCACCGGCACCCAGCGCACGCGCGGGTCGGCCAGCAGCTCGGGCGCGACGTGCGACGCGACCAGCGTGACCTCGTAGTTTTCGGCCAGCGCCGCGCGCGCGATTTCGTAATTGACGCGGCCCTGCCCGTCGTTATGTCGCACGACGTGCGTGACGATCGCGATTCTCAATGGTCGCCTCCCCGTAAACGCGCGGCGGCCAGCAGGCGTTGTGCCTTTTGCCAGTGCGCCGCGGAAAGAATCGAAAAAATGGCTGTGAACATCAGCAGGCCGCCCGTGCCGATCAGCGAGTTCGTGAACACGAGCATCGCGAAAGTCGACAGGCACAGGCTCAGGCACGCGCCGACGAACTTGTCCTTGCGCAGCTTGAACGCCGCGCGCAACGTGCGGCCGAACAGCATCACGACGCCGGCGAGATACAGCAGCGTGCCGGGCCAGCCGAGCACGAACGGCACGTTCATCACGCCGCTGTCGAAGCTGCCGTACTTGCCGAGTTCGCCGCTGTCGCTCGACAGCTTCGTGGATGCGCCCGTCGCGCCCATCCCTTCGCCGGCGACGTCGGTAAACGCCGTCTGCGCGAAGGTCGCGTAGAACTTGTTGCGATCGTCGTAGCTGCGGTCGTCCTTCAGGTTCGTGATCGACTGGAGACGCTGGCCGAGGCGATCGGCCACCGGCCCGACGGTCAGCAGCGGCACGCACAGCCCGACCAGCACGACGCCGCTGATCAGGATCCGCATCCGCACGCGGTTGTTCGACTGCGCGAGCTGGATCGCGAGCGCGATCACCCAGCCGCCCCACGTCGAGCGCACGAGACACAGCGCGAACGACACGAAGCCGGCCGCCCCCGCGAACCAGCGGATCTTCTGCGGCGCCGCGAGCACGAACACCAGCGCGCCCATCATCGCGAACGCGAACGGCCCCGACGAGTTCATCGTGCTGAACACGCGCACGCCGTACGGCACCGGCTCACCCTGCGAACCCATGTCGGAACCGATCATCCACAGCACGTCCCACTGCGGCATCACGAAGTACTGCACGACGCCGTACACGCCCATCACCAGCATGCCCCACATGAACGTGGACAGCAGCACGTCGCGGTACTCGGGGTAGTCGCGCGCGTTGACCATGATGTGAAAGCCGATCAGCACCGGGTACACCCAGTTCGCGAGGTCGTAGGTCGCGGCCATCACGCCGCTCGACACGATCCCGACGAGATACGCGTACGCGAGCCCGAACAGCATCAGCAGGATCGGGATCCCGCGCCGCTGCGCGAGCACGCGGTAATGCCGGATCAGCCCGAGGCCGGCGATCATCGTCACCGCGAGCGGCGCGACCTGGATCAGGCTCGTTGGCGTGAACGCGCCCTTCGACCAGTCGGCGAGACGCCGCACTTCCGGGCTCAGGAACCACACCCACCACATGAAGCCGACGTAGCGCGCCGGACTCTTGAAATACAGCCAGATGCCGACCGCGATGGCCAGCACCGGAAACGCGAGCGTCAGCACCTTGCCCTGGTGAATGGCGATCAGCGCGGCGGTGAACGTCCACAGCCCGGCCTGCCCGACCCAGTGCTTCGGCTCGGGTAGCCAGCTGCGGTTGCGGTTGCGCGACGGTGCGCGTTCGGCGGTAATCGTACTCATCATCCGCTCTCACCGCGACGACGGTCGCGAATCCGCGAGCGGCATCGCCAGGCCCGCGGCTGCCGGCGTCCGGCGCCGGCGCAGCATGTCGCGCGTGATCCGCACGTGCTGCTCGGCAAACGCCTGCGTGGTCAGGTCGCGCTCGCGCAGGCACGCGGCAGCGGCCCGCGCGCAGCCCAGCGCCGCGGCCGGATCGGCCACGAAGCGATCGGCGGCCTGACGCATCGCCTGTGCGTCGAACGCCGGCACATAGGCGGCCGTATCGTGCGGGAAGTAGTCGCTGAGCCCGCCGACGTCGGACACGATCATCGGCTTGCCGACGGCCGCCGCCTCGAGCATCACGGTAATGCCCGACGCGTGGAAGTTCGGCCGCAACGGCACGACGATCACGTCGGCCCACGCGTACAGCTCGTGCTGCTTCGCGAGCCCCGATGCCGAGCCGATCTTCACGTTCGGCGCATGCCACTCGCGCGGCACGCGGCGGCGCGTCGCGAGCCGCACGTCGTAGCGCTCGTCGCCGCCGAACGCGGCGAGGAACGTGCGCCAGTCGCGGTCGCGGTCGTTGCCGATCGCCGCGATCCGCAGCGGCCGGTTCGGTTGCCATTGCTGCGGCTCGTTGATCGGGAAATCCTGCGTGTTCAGCCCGTAGTAGACGAACTCGGCGTCGCGGCCGAGATAGCGGCGGCACAGGTCGGCGTTGTCGCGCGCCAGCGTGGTCAGCGCGTCGGCGCGTGCGATCAGCTTGCGGTACAGCCAGCGGCGCGGGCCGCCGAAGCTGCCCCACTTGTCGAACAGCCACACGCTCTGCGCGAGCAGCAGCGGGCGCTTGCCCTGTGCACCGGCGAGCTTCAGGATCAGCGAAGCGGCGAGATGCTCCTGCTCCGTGTGCGTCCAGATCACGTCGGTGTTCAGCAGCGCCGCGCGGTTGCGCCACGCATGCACGACGTCGAAGCCGAGCGCCGCCTTCAGCGCGCGGCGCGCGAGGCTGGCAACGCGGTTCTCGCCGCCGTCCTGCGAATAGGTCAGCCGGAATTCGTCGGATTCGGCATGGTGATAGCCGTACAGGCAGCCGATGTCCTCGCCTTTCCGGTAGGTACGCGGATCGGCGCCGTAAAACAGGTGAACGTGGACCTTGGTTGCAGTCATTCGAGCCCTCCGAGGGTGGCCGCGCGACGTTGCGCGCGCGGCTCGTTCAAGACGTCACCGGCGGCATCGCCGCACGATGGGGGGCAAGGTTCGCGCGGCGGGCATCGCGCGCGCCGCGGCGCACCGCGCGCCAGTGCTCGCGGATCCGCTCACGCTTGGCCGTATGCAGCGACAGCAGCACGTGCGCGAGGCCCGGGTAGACGCGCGTACCGACCAGCGTCCACCACCACCATGCGATCTCGCGCCGGACCGGCGACAGATGCTCGCGCAGGATCAGGTGCATGTTGTACGCGCCGTTGCTGATCGCATTCAGCGACGCGGCATCGCGCCGGTCGTCGTCGAAGCGCTCGGCCGGGAAATGATCGACCGCGATCGCCGGGTCGTAGACGAGCTTCCAGCCGTCGCGCTGCACGCGCATGCTGAAACCCATGTCGTTGTGCACCTGCGCCCCGGCGCCGCGCAGCCGCGTGTCGAAGCGCAGCCGCTCGATCGCGGCACGGCGATAGCTCATGTTCGCGCCTTTCAGCATGTCGACTTCGCGCGCACCGCCGACGCCGAGATGATGATTGCCGACGATCTTGCCGGACAGCGTGAGCTGGCCGACGAGTTCGCGCGATTCGTCGAGCACGCGGCCCTTCTCGTGCACCCAGTCGCGCCCGCCGACCGCGCCCACGCGCGGATCGGCTTCGAACACCGACTCGACGCGGGCAAGCCAGTCGGGATGCGGCGCCGCGTCGTCGTCGGTGATCGCGACGACGTCGCCGTTCGCCGAGTCGAGCCCCTTGTTCAGTGCGGCGACCTGGCCCGGCACCTCGACCGGCACGATGCGCAGCGGCAGCGCGCCGCCGACCGCCGGATCGGCGAGCCGTTCGTGCGTGGCGTCGTCCTCCGGGCGCGCGACGACGATCACCTCGTCGGGCAGCCGATGCTGCCGCTGCAGCGCCGCCAGGCAGCGCGCGAGGTCGGCGGGACGCCGATAGGTCGGAACGAGCACGGAAATTTTCATCGTTGGTTCTCCTGTCGGCCGGGCGGGCAACGCTCGCTGCCCGCCCGGTTACGTGCGATGCGGATCAGGCGCTCAGGTATTCATGCACGGCCGCATAGCCGCGGCCGTAGCCACGCGCCTTCGGCGGCACGCCGTTGAAGATCCCGCCTTCCAGGTCGACACCCGCGGTGCGCAGGCGCTTGATCGCGTCGGCGATCTCGCCCTCGGTATGCATGCCCGAGCGCAGCACGAGGAACGTCGAGCCGGCCATGCGGCCGATGATGGTCGCGTCGGTCACTGCCAGCACCGGCGGCGAATCGATCAGCACGACGTCGTAGCGCTTGCCGAGCCCTTCGAGGTATTGCGGCAGGCGCGTCGACATCAGCAGCTCCGACGGGTTCGGCGGGCGCGTGCCGGCCGAGATGAACGACAGGCCCTGCACCGGCGTCTCGCGCACGGCATCTTCGAGCGCCGACTGGTCGCTCAGCAGCTCGGACAGGCCCGGCTGCGACGTGAGGCCGAAGTAACGGTCGAGCAGGCCGCGCCGCATGTCCGCGTCGATCAGCAGCACGCGCTTGCCCGAATGGGCGAGCAGCACCGCGAGGTTGACCGTCAGGAAGCTCTTGCCGATGCCGGGCGTCGGGCCCGTCAGCACGATCACGCGGTTCTTCGCGTCCATCATCGCGAACTGCATTGCAGTGCGCAGGCTGCGCAGGCTCTCGACACTGAGATCCTTCGGACGCAGGCTCGCGAGGATCGGCCGCGCACGGCTGCCGCCCTTCTCGGCCTGCGCGTCGAGCTTCACCTGCTCGGCGCTTTGCGGCACCAGCCCGTACAACGGCAGGTTGAACGCGCGCTCGATGCGGTCCGGATCCTCGATGCCCTGGAACATGTTGCGGCGCAGGAACACGACGCCCGTGCCGAGGATCAGCCCGAGGAACACCGCGGCCGACAGAATCAGCACCTTCTTCGGCTTGACCGGATCGCCCGGACGCAGCGCCGAGTCGACGAGGTGGATGTTGCCGCCCGTGCCGGCCTTCTGCACCGACAGCTCCTGCACGCGGTTCAGCAGCAGCACGTAGATGTCCTCGGCAACCTTCGCGTCACGCTGCAGCTGGACGGCCTTCACTTCGGTGGCCGGCAGGCTGCGGAAGCGGTTGCTGAACTTGTCCTTCTCGCCCTGCAGCTCCGCGAGCTGCTGCTTCGCGGCGATCACCATCGGGTGCGAATCGGTGAAGCGCTGCGCGAGCGACGCGAGCTGCAGGCGCTGCGCGGCGATCTGCTGCTCGTACTGCACGCTGCCTTCGAGGTAGACCTTCGCCTCGTCGCTCGCGTTGATCGAGCCCGACGTGCGCTGGTACTGCGTCAGCGCGGCTTCCGCACGTTCGAGGTCGGCCTTCAGGCGCGGCTCCTCGCCCTTCAGGAAGTCGAGCATCTTGGTCGCTTCGGCCTGCTTCGCGACCACGTGCTGGTTCAGGTACGACTGCGCGAGCGCGTTCGCGATCGCCGCGGTCTGGTCCGGGTCCTTGCCTTCGAGCGAGATCTGCACGACGCCCGTCTGCTTGCCCTGCTCGGTCACCTGAATGCCGGTCTGGAAGCCGCTGATCGCGTCGAGATCGTTGTAGCGGACCACCGTGAACTGCGTACCGGGGCGCGCGACGAGCTTCGACACGAGCAGCGTCACACCTCCGCCCTGAGCCGATTCGCCGACATGACCCGACAGCAGCCGCATGCCGTTCTGGTCGACGATCGAATAGGTGCCGTTCGGGCCGGCCGTCAGCGTCAGCTTCTTGCCTTCGAGCGCGGGCACGACGTTGATCGAATCGACGTCGGCGACTTCACCGCCCCAGGCGTACGACTTCAGGCCGAGCCACGGCCGCGCCGGTTCGCCCGGGGTCGCGACGCGCGCGGCGAAGCTGCCGATCACCGGCAACGTCTTCGGCACGACCGAGAAGTTCAGCTTGAACTGCTCGACCACCGGTGCGACCACGCCGCGGCTCTTGATGATCTCGATTTCCGCATCGGTCGGCGCCTGCTGCGGGCCGCTGTTGATCGACGCGCCCGTCTGCGTCTGCGTGAGCGCCTGCGACGTGTTGTCGTTGCCCTCGACCCGCACGTGCACGTCGGCCTGATAGACCGGCTTCGCGACGAAGCAGTAGAGGCCGGCGAGCGCGACGACCGTCACCGCGATGCCGAGCAGCAGCCAGATGTCGTCCATGATCACCTGGAGCAACTGGCCGAGGACGACGTCCTCTTCCTCGGTTTTCGCGGACAGATCCGCGTAGGAGTGTTTCGCTTGCGTGTTCACCATTCGTTCCCGCTTGAGTGGTGCCGGGGCGGAGGCGCCGCCCCGGCGGGCTATCAGCGCGTGATTTGCCGCATGAAGAAGATCGTCTGGATCGTCGGCAGCACCTGCTGCAGCACACGGTTGAACTGCACCGAGCTGGCCGTGCTGACGTAGACGACGTCGAGCGGCTGAAGCGGGAAGCGGCTCGACAGCATCAGCGCATCCGGCTGCGTCATGTCGAGACGGAACACTTCCGGCTTCGTCGGGTTGTCATGCATCCCGCGCATCACGTAGATCTTGCGCGGGTTCGCATCCGTGTCGAGGATGCCGCCGCCGGACGTCAGCGCATCGGCGAGGGTCAGCTTGCCCTTGAGCATCGGCACGGTGACCGGCGTCTTGACCTCGCCCATGATGAACACGCGGCTGTCGCTGCGGTCCGGCACGTTGATGATGTCGCCCGGCTGCAGCATCACGTTCTGCTTCACTTCGCCGCGATCGAGCACGCCGTTCGCGTCGAGCGTGTAGAGCTTGCCGTCGCGCGTCAGGCGCACGCGCTGCAGGTCGGCCTCGTTGGTCGAGCCGCCCGAGCGCGAGATCGCGTCGACGAGCGTCAGCGGCACGTCGCTCACCGCGAGCGGGCCCGGCTGCTTCACCTCGCCCGTCACCTGCACCTTCTGGCTGCGGAACGACAGCACGCGCACGTCGAGCTGCGGATTCTTCACGTAGCGCGACAGCGTGGTGGCCATCTGCTCGCGGATCTGCGCGACCGTCTTGCCGGCCACCTTGATGCGGCCGACGAACGGGAAGAAGATCGTGCCGTCGGATGCGACCGTCTGGCCGTACGGATCGGCCTGGCCCGGCAGCGCAGTCGTATACGGCTGCTGCAGCGCGCCGGCGACCGACTGCGTCGTGTTGCCGCCGCTCGAGAACGACTGGCCTTGCGGCGTCGTCAGCTCGGGGTGGTCCCACACGGTGACGCCGAGGATGTCCTGCGGGCCGACGCGGTACACGTACTCCGACGGATCGGTGTAACGTCCGGGCGGCAGCGGATGGTCGACCTGCGCTTTCTGCAGCTGGTCCATCACCACTTTGGCGTCGATGTAATGAACCGGATAGGTTTCGGCCGCTTCCTGCCGGCCTTCGTCCTTCAGGTTCGACGAGTCGAGGTAGTTGCCGGGAGCGGTTGCACAGGCTGACAGGAAAGTCGTCAGCGCGACGGCAAGCGCCACCGGGCGCATCGGGCGTTTCAGCATAGTTTCTGTAGCCATCCTTGAACCAGACGTTCGATCAGTGAGTAGCTCTCGCGGTAATCGGCCTCGGGGCCGCCGTGCGGGTCGGCAATCTCGGCCCCTTCCCACTTGCCGAGCAGGTGGACCTTGCCGCGCGCGAACGGATCGACCGATTCGACGGCCTTGATCTGTCCACGCTCGCTGACGAGAATCAGGTCGGCGTCGCGCACGATCCGGCGCGACAGCCGCCGCGAGCGGTGGGTCGTCGCATCGACGCCCCGCTCGGCAAGCAGCTGACGCATCACCGGATCGATGCCGTCGCCGTCGTTCGCATGCACGCCCGCCGAGTGGAACGTCGGGCGCGGGCCGCCGCGTGACGCGACGTGCGACTTGAACAGCATTTCCGCTGCCGGGCTGCGGCAGACGTTCGCGTGGCAGACGATCAGGATGTTCCGGAACATGGCGTCTCGTAACGAGTGACGGGAAACGGGTTACGCGCTTGCAGGCGCGGTGCCCGGCACACGGGCGGCGACGGCCTGGCGCGAGCCCGGCCGGCCGATCGGGTGGTATTCGATGCCCTGCTCGCTCATCGTCTCCGGCTCGTACAGGTTGCGGCCGTCGAAGATCACCGGCGTCTTCCACAGGCGGCCGAGCGCGATGAAGTCGGGGCTCTTGAAGATCTTCCATTCGGTGACGATCACGAGCGCGTCGGCATCGCGGGCGGCCTGCGCCTCGTCGTCGACGAAGGTCAGGCGCTCGAGCCAGCTCGGGTGATCGGCGAGATCGAGCGCGATCACGCGGCGCGCTTCCTGCTGCGCGACCGGGTCGTACGCGGCGATGCGCGCCCCGCGCGACAGCAGCTCGGCGATCAGCTCGCGGCTCGGCGCTTCGCGCATGTCGTCGGTGTTCGGCTTGAACGCGAGGCCCCAGATGGCGAACGTGCGGCCGGTCAGGTCTTCGCCGAAGCGCGCGACGATCTTGTCGGCGAGCACGCGCTTTTGCGTCGCATTGACCGACGACACGGCCTTCAGGATCTGCAGGGCCTGCCCGTTCTCGTCGGCCGTGCGGATCAGCGCCTCGACGTCCTTCGGGAAGCACGAGCCGCCGTAGCCGCAGCCGGCATACAGGAAGTGATAGCCGATACGCGGATCGGAGCCGATCCCGCGACGCACGGCCTCGATGTCCGCGCCGAAGCGGTCGGCGAGGTTCGCCAGTTCGTTCATGAACGAAATGCGGGTCGCGAGCATCGCGTTCGCCGCGTATTTCGTGAATTCGGCCGAGCGCACGTCCATGTACAGCGTGCGTTCGTGGTTGCGGTTGAACGGCGCGTACAGCTTCTTCATCAGCTCGCGGGCGCGCTCGCCCGGCACGTCGTCGTCGCAGCCGATCACGATGCGGTCCGGTCGCGTGAAATCGTCGACCGCCGCGCCTTCCTTCAGGAATTCCGGATTCGACACGACCGAGAACATCTGGTCGGCGCCGCGCTTCGCGAGCTCTTCCGCCACCGCCGCGCGCACGCGCTCGGCCGTGCCGACCGGCACCGTCGACTTGTCGACGATCACCTTGAAGCCCGTCATGTGGCGGCCGATGTTGCGCGCCGCCGCGAGCACGTATTGCAGGTCGGCCGAGCCGTCCTCGTCGGGCGGCGTGCCGACCGCGATGAACTGCACGTCGCCGTGCGCGACCGCGGCCTCGATGTCGGTCGAGAACCGCAGGCGGCCGGCCGAGCGGTTGCGCGCGATCACTTCCTTGAGACCCGGCTCGTGGATCGGCACGCCGCCGTTGTTCAGGATGTCGATCTTTGCCTGGTCGACGTCGAGACAGAACACGTCGTGCCCGATGTCGGCGAGACAGGCGCCGGTGACAAGACCTACGTAACCGCTGCCGATGATAGTCAGATTCATAATGTGTCGGACCTCTTGACCAATGATTCGAAATTCGTAAAGCCGGAATGCCTGCGTGGCGCGGCCTCGAGACTCAGTAAGCGTTGCTGCCGGTGAAGCCTTTCCAGAGCGTCAGCACGACGATCTTGATGTCGAGCCAGAACGACCAGTTCTGCATGTAGTACAGATCGAGCTTCACGCGTCCCATCATCTTCTCGATCTGGTCGGTCTCGCCGCGAAAGCCGTTGATCTGCGCCCACCCGGTGATGCCCGGCTTGATCCGGTAGCGGAACATGTAGCCCTTGACCAGATCCTTGTAGATGTCGTCGTGCGCGAGCGCATGCGGGCGCGGGCCGACCACCGACATCTCGCCCTTCAGCACGTTGATGAACTGCGGCAGCTCGTCGAGGCTCGTGCGGCGCAGGAACCGGCCGACCGGCGTCACGCGCGAATCGTTCTTCTTCGCCTGCGTGACCTGCCCCGCCACTTCCTGGTGCACCTTCATCGAGCGAAACTTGTAGATCTCGAACTCATGCCCGTCGATGCCCTTGCGCTTCTGGCGGAAGAACACCGGCCCGCGCGACGTCAGCTTGATCAGGCACGCGATCAGCAGCATCGCCGGTGCGAGGCCCGTGAGCGCCACCAGCGCGAACGCCCGGTCGAACACGAACTTCGGCAGGATCCGCACGTCGGTGATCGGCGACGCCGCGAGGTTGATCGCCGGCACGCCGAGCACCTCGACCACTTCCTGGTTGAAGAACGACAGCGTGCGCACGTCCGGGATGAAGCGGATGTTCACGAAGTCGTGGCGGAACACCGTCAC
The DNA here is from genome assembly GCF_017104865.1 of Burkholderia sp. Ac-20349. Classification (NCBI taxonomy): domain Bacteria; kingdom Pseudomonadati; phylum Pseudomonadota; class Betaproteobacteria; order Burkholderiales; family Burkholderiaceae; genus Burkholderia; species Burkholderia sp. Ac-20349. Next base: position 33,503 of record NZ_JAAGPM010000051.1, on the reverse strand, counting down.
GATCTGGTGAATCCGGCGCTCTTCCGTAATCGGCAGCGTGAGCCACAGCTCGCTGATCGCACGGCTGCGCACCAGCCACACCAGCGATTCGAACTGCCGCTCGATGCGCACGTCGTCGAGCGCGACTTCGCCCGGCGCTTCGCTTTCGTCGTACACGCACACCGGATTGAAACCGGCTTCCGGCCGCGCCCGCATCTGCGCAATCAGGCGCCGCGCCGCCGGCGTACCGCCGACGATCGCGACCGCCTTCAGGTTGTAGCCACCGCGACGCAGCTGCCGCAGCACGACGTGCACGCAGGCCTTCGAACCGACGAGCAGCGCCATCGTCACGAGCGCCCAGTAACCCAGCCACAGCCGCGACAGGTCGCCCGACTGATGAAAGCTGAAGCTCAACAGGATGCCCGCGAGCTCGACCACGAGCCACGCGAACGCAACCCGCCCCACCAGCCCGACGAGACGCTTGCCGCGCCACGACTGGTAGATGCCGAAGGCGGGAAAGCACACGACGACGAGCAGGCAATCGAACAGCATCATCGTGCGCTGCAGGTCGTTGAGCCAGATGCTGCCACCGTGCAGCGTGGCGGCGATCAACGCCCCCATCACGACCATCGCGATATCGATGACTCTCGCCAGCACGCTCAACATGTCTGCTTCCTCTTTGAACAGGCGTTTGCCGAACAGCTCCTTGTGCGACCCGTGCCGCACATTCGATTCAAACGTTGCATGACGCTATTGAAGCGGTAAGAAAATTCCTCCTCAAGCGCACAAGTATTTCGAAAAATAATCGGAAATTCTTGCCGCGAAGTTTTTGAATTAAATCGGCAGGTTTTCCCGAAATGCTCAGGAATCGGGAATTTTTCGGAACCTTTACGATTTCCGCGCACCCTTTGCGGGCGGTCAAGACCGGCCGATTCCCCGATTTATTTTTTATTTTTTTATTTGCATCGGATGCTAGCGCGGAAAATTCTTCCTGATGAATGCCTGGCGAATATCAAACAATGGGCCCGGTTTTATTGTCGATTTACTTCGTGCTACAAAGATAGGCACTGACTTCAACCGTGGAGAGTGTCCCCATGAATGCTCCGGCCGTGGCTGCCGAAACGCGCCATTCTTCTTCCACCGCCCCCGCCGCCGGCACGCGCGTCGCCGTGCAACCGGTGATTCTCGCCGGCGGTTCCGGCACGCGCCTGTGGCCGATGTCGCGCGAACGTTTTCCGAAACAGCTGATCGGCCTGCTCGGCGAACATTCGCTGCTGCAGTCGACCGCGCTGCGCCTCGACGGCCTGACGGGCGCCTATCCGCTGAACGACGACGTGCTGATCGTATGCGGCGAGGATCACCGCTTCACGACCGCCGAACAGCTGCGCCTGACCGGCAAATCCGCATCGATCATGCTCGAGCCGATCGGCCGCGACACCGCGCCCGCGCTGACGCTCGCCGCCCTGCGGCTCGTCGCCGGCGGCAACGATGCGGTGATGACCGTGATGCCGGCCGACCATGCGGTCGCCGACCTGCCGCGCTTTCATGCGGCTGTCGCAGCCGGCGTGCACTGCGCGATGCAAGGCAAGATCGCGACGATGGGCATCGTCCCCAAGCACGCGGAAACCGGCTACGGCTACATCCGCGTCGGCGCGCCGCTCGGCGATGCCGGGACGGGCAGCCTCGACGTGCGCCGCCTCGACCGTTTCGTCGAGAAGCCGCATCTCGAACTCGCTCAGCAGTACGTCGCATCGGGCGAATACTGGTGGAACAGCGGGATCTTCATCGTTCGCGCGTCGGTCTGGCTGAAAGCGATCCGCCAGCTCGAACCCGCGATCTACGCAGCCTGCGAACAGGCGGTCGCCCAGGGCAAGGCCGATGGCGATTTCTTCCGCGTCGATCGCGACGCATTCGCCGCGTCGCCGTCGAACTCGATCGACTACGCGGTGATGGAGCCGCTCGCGACCCTGCCGCAACTGTGCGAGAGCGTCGTCGTGCCGCTCGACGCGGGCTGGTCGGACGTCGGCTCGTGGGACGCGATCTGGCAAATCTCGCCGAAGGACGAAGCCGGTAACGTCGGCCGCGGCCACGTGCTGCTCGAAGGCGCGGAATCGACGTTCGCGCATTCGGAAAGCCGGCTCGTCGCCTGCGTCGGCACGCAGAACCTCGTCGTCGTCGAAACGCCCGACGCCGTGCTCGTCGCGGACAAGTCGCGCGTGCAGGACGTGAAGAAAATCGTCGGGCAAATCAAGGCGCAACGCGGCGCGGAAGCTGCCGATCACCGCAAGGTCCATCGCCCGTGGGGCCACTACGACTCGGTCGACATGGGCGAACGCTTCCAGGTGAAACGCATCGTCGTGAAGCCGGGTGCGCGACTGTCGCTGCAGATGCACCACCACCGCGCCGAACACTGGATCGTCGTGCGCGGCACCGCGCGCATCACGCGCGGCGACGAAACGTTCCTGCTGTCCGAAAACGAATCGACGTACATCCCGCTCGGCGTGTCGCACCGCCTGGAGAACCCGGGCAAGATGCCGCTCGAGCTGATCGAGGTGCAGTCGGGCGCGTATCTCGGCGAGGACGACATCGTCCGCTTCGACGATACCTACGGCCGGCAGTAACAACGCGTGGTATGCCCGGGGCGCCGCTTCGACAGCGGCGCCCCGGGCAAGGCAGACATGGAAAGACGGAATGTCCGCGCGGGCGTCGTGGCACACGACGGCCCGCGCGTTGCATCGGGACGGCGATCAGCCTACGCGGTACACGTATTCGCGACGCTCCGACTGCACCGGATCGTTGCGGCTTTCGGACAGCGCGCCCGCATGACGCTCGGCGATGAAGCGCTTGATGTCCGACTCCGCACGCGCAAGCGCGGACAGACCGGCCAGCACCTCGCCTTGCGGCTCGCGCACCGGTTCGTCGCTCGCGCCATGGCGATCGATCCACTGGCGCGCCCAGTCGAGCGCGAACTGCTCGGCTTCCTCGGCATCGGTGAAGCGCGGGCCGATGAGGCCCGAGCGCTCGACGCGCCGGTCGTCCCGCGTAATCTCGGCCCACGCGCGATACATCAGGTTCTGCACGGGCTGCGCGATGCCGCAGATCATATAGCCGCGATATTCGTCGACTTGCGGTTCGGCCGCGGCGAAGCTCGCCGACGACGCATGCGCATGGCGCAACTCCGTCGACGGCGCACCCGGCACCGTGAACGACGCGGCCGACGGATCGACCACTTCGTCGACCGGCATCGCGCTCAGCGACGCGCCCTCGCCCTCCCAAACGTTTGCCTGCGCAACCGGCAATTGCCACGATTCGGGGTTTTGCCAGAACACGCCGCGCAAACGGTCGTTGTCGGGCACGGGCTCGGCACGACGCGCGGGCACGACCGGCACCGGCGGCGGCGGGATATACGCGAACGTGCGCCCGCTGAACTGGGTCAGCACGTCGATCATCTGCAGCAGCGTGCCGGACGCGAGCCACTCTTCGTAGCGGCGACGGCACGTCGGCCCGGACGGGTAACGACCGGGCAGCTTCGACCAGGCTTCACCGGTCGTCAGGATCCAGAGCACCGCATTGGCAACGACGCGCGGTTCGGCGCGTGGACGCCCACGACGGTTCAGCCGGATGGGTTCATCGGCGATCAGCGTTGAAAGACGAAACCACTCTTCATCGTTAAGCTCATCGAAGAACATAGTAGATCTCTCCACGCAGCCAGGCCGGGGCTGCGATTGGCGGCGCCGTCGCGACACATCGCGTCGCGGGGCGGCCAGGTTGCACATTATGGTTATCCGGGGTTGTGCATGCCGGTGCCGCACCGCACTTTCACGGTGCCGCGATTCCCGGCTATGACGCACAAATCACGGTCTCACTCCAATGTGGGAATTTTTGTGCACGAAGCATACCATCCCTAGGGTTAATCTCAATATGACAATGACTTAATGTTACGCACTGAAACAACCAGCCATGGATGCGTAATGTATTTACGCATGAATTTTTTTGCGAGATCTTTATGCCCGTCGCTGGAAAGCCCCGTCTGGCGGGGCTTCGCAGCGTATGAAGAATAGCTTTTTATGTGCATTTTCGGGCCGCTCCGACCCCTGCCGGCAACAATCCGGCGCATTGCTGCCCGACATCGGTAAATCAGGGAAAAAAGCGTAACAAGATATTCACGAATCGGTAAATCATTCAAATTCTGCCGATTTTAATTATCTCCGTGCACAATCTTTTTATTGTTTCTCTGCGGGTGATGAAAGCACGGTGACGCACGATGCACGTTTTTCGCCACATGCAAACCCGTGACGTCTGTTACATCTTGGCGGCGGCAGGCGCGCGACAGCGCCGCATCGTCTGCGGAAATCCTGTTTCGGGTCGGAACGGAAAAACGGAAAACGGTGCGCAGGTCGTGCCGAATGCGCAGCGGACGCGTCAGCGCAGATCGCCGGCCAGCGATGCGGTCACGTCCGCGTCCACCCGCTGCGCCGGCATCGCGTAGGCCGGGTGATCGCAGCCGATCGACAGCGCCGCCCCGCCCTTGAGCGCCGCACGCATCGGCGCGCCGAACTCGAAGCGCACGAAGTGCACGGCCGACGTCTTCTCGGCGTTGTCGCGCTCGAGATCCTCGTCGGCGATCGCGTAGACGCTCGGGTACCCGTCGACCTGCAGGTACACGCGATCCTCGACGCCGATCAGCCGCGCGAGCGCCGCGCGCCGTTCGATCTCGTGCTCGTACTCGATCTGCATCGTCGCCTTCAGGTTCGTGCCGTCGGGCACGAGCGGCAGATACGCTTCCAGCTCCCCTTCGATGCCCGCCTGGTCGAAGATCTTCTCGATGTGCAGCATCTCCTGGATCTGGTAGCGGATCGTCGTCTCGTCCTCGAACAGGAAGCGCAGGTGATTGCCGAGCGCCACCGCGCGGCGGCGCTTGTACGCGACGAGCCGCGCGTGTTCGGCCTTGCGGATCTTTGCGTACGCTTCGAGCGTCAGCAGGGAGTCGCGGGTCAACGTCATGGGAGGTCCTCGTGGGTCGGCCGGCGGCGGCTCAGATGCCGTACGCGCGGCGCAGCAGCGTGAGCGGATGCGCGAGCGGCGCGGACGGCAGCCCCTTGTCGTCGATGCCCTGCACGATGTGATGGCCGGCCAGCGCGCAGTCCGACGACACGAAATCCGGCTGCGGCTCGGCCATCGCCTTGAACACGGGCCCGCCGATCCGCATCGCGTCCGCATGGAATTCCTTCTTCACGCCGAAGGTGCCAGCATGGCCCGAGCAGCGCTCGACGACATTCACGCGCGTATCGGGCACGAGCGACAGCGCGTCGGCCGTCTTGCGGCCGATGTTCTGCACGCGCGCGTGGCATGGCACGTGATACGACACGGTGCCGAGGCCCGTCTTGAAATCGGTCTTCAGCAGTCCGTCGCGATGGCGCGCGATCACGTATTCGAATGGATCCCAGAATGCGTCGGCCACCGCGCGCACGGCTTCGTCGCCGGGGAACATCAGCGGCAGCTCGCTCTTGTACATCAGCACGCAGCTCGGGATCGCGCCGATCAGCGCATAGCCTTCGCGCGCATAGCGTTCGAGCACGGGCAGGTTCACGGCCTTCTTCGCGGCCACGCCGGCGAGGTTGCCCTGCTCGAGCAGCGGCATCCCGCAGCAGGCTTCGCGCGTGACGAGTTCGTACGGGATCTCGTTGTGCGCGAGGATCGCGAGCAGGTCGTGACCGATGCCCGGCTCGTTGAAATTCACGTAGCACGTCGCGTAGATCGCGACCTTGCCGGGCGTGCGTTCGCCGTCGCGCACGGGCACGCCGTCCGAGGGCTTCGCCGTGCGCCGGAACTTGCGCGGCGCGAATTCCGGCAGCCATGCATCGCGATCGACGCCGAGCGCCGCTTCGAGCGCATGGCGCGCGGGCGGCGTGCGGTTCACCGCGTTCACCGCCTGCGTGACGATCGGAATGCCGGCGAAATGGCCGAGCGCATCGGTGTTCGACAGCACCTTGTCGCGCAGCGTCGCTTCGCCGCGCTTGTAGCGCGCGGCCTTGCCGCGCAGCATCAGGTGCGGGAAGTCGACGTTCCACGCGTGCGGCGGCACGTACGGGCATTTCGTCATGTAGCAGAGGTCGCACAGGTAGCACTGGTCGACGACCTTGCCGAACGCGTCCTTCGGCACCTCCTCGATATCGCCCATCGGCGTGTCGTCGACCAGATCGAACAGCGTCGGAAACGCGCCGCATAACGACACGCAGCGCCGGCATCCGGCGCAGATGTCGAACACGCGCGTCATTTCCGTATCGATCGCGGCCTGGTCGTAGAACGCTTCGGACTGCCAGTCGAGCGGATGCCGGGTCGGGGCTTCGAGACTGCCTTCCTTGTGGGGCATGGGGCGCTCCATCCAGCGTGGCGCGCATGCGCGCCAGCGCCGCCCGCGCGATGCGGGCAGCGATGAACGAACAGCCGGCCGCTTGCCGGTCGCACCGCCTGCCGTGCGACCCGCGGCGGCCCGTCAGTCGACGAGACTGTCCAGCGCCTTCGTATAGCGGTTCGCGTGGCTGCGTTCAGCCTTCGCGAGCGTCTCGAACCAGTTCGCGATTTCGTCGAAGCCTTCGTCGCGCGCCGCCTTCGCCATGCCCGGATACATGTCGGTGTATTCGTGCGTTTCGCCGGCAATCGCCGATTCGAGATTCTGCCGCGACGAACCGAACGGCAAGCCGGTGGCCGGATCGCCGACGGCTTCCAGGTATTCGAGGTGGCCGTGCGCATGGCCGGTTTCGCCTTCGGCGGTCGAGCGGAACAGCGCGGCGATGTCGTTCTGGCCTTCGACGTCAGCCTTCGAAGCGAAATACAGATAGCGCCGGTTCGCCTGCGATTCGCCCGCGAATGCGGCCTTCAGGTTCTCTTCGGTTTTGCTGCCCTTGAGTTGAGCCATTTGCGCCTCCGTTCGAGTCGGCGCGGCCACATGCGAAGCCGGGCCGATCAGGTATGTGGGGAACGATGCGTGTGCCGGGGCGCGCGCATCGTGCTCTTCAATCTAGGCGCTCGCGTTCGCATCCCCCAATAGGCTTTTTCAATCCGGGCGATAGTGCCCGGTGGGATGCGACGCGCGGGGCGTGCGGCCGGGCGCGCTCGGTACATCAGTGCATGGAGCCCGGCGCACGGTGCGCCGCAGGCGGGCGTCCTGCGGGCTGCGCCCTTCGGGCCTCGGGCTTCGGGCCTCGGGCCTCGGGCCTCGGGCCTCGGGCCTCGGGCTTCGGGCTTCGGGCTTCGGGCTTCGGGCTTCGGGCTTCGGGCTTCGGGCTTCGGGCTGCATCCGTGCATCCGTGCATCCGTGCATCCGTGCGGGCTGCGTACGTCCTGCGTGCGTCACGCGTCCGTCGCGCGCCTGAGCAGCAATTCGCGTTCGCGCTCGTTGCGCGTCAGTTCCGCCGCGCGGCGGAATTCGGCCTTGGCCTCGTCGGCGCGGCCAAGCTTCGCCAGCAGGTCGCCGCGCACGCTCGGCAGCCAGTGATAGCGCGCGAGCGCGGGATCGTCGCGCAGCGCGTCGACGAGTTCGAGCGCCGCCGCGGGCCCGAACGCCATCCCGACGGCCACCGCGCGATTCAGTTCGACGACGGGCGACGGTGCGACTTCGGCGAGCGCGTCATACAGCGCGACGATCTGCGCCCAGTCCGTATCCGACGCTTGCCGCGCACGCGCATGGCAGGCGGCCAGCGCGGCCTGCAGCGCATACGGCCCGCGTACGCCGCCGAGCTTCGTCGCGCGTTCGAGCGCCGCGAGGCCGCGCCGGATCAGCAGCGGATCCCAGCGGCTGCGATCCTGGTCGAGCAGCAGCACGGGCCGGCCCTGCGCGTCGGTGCGCGCATGCATGCGCGACGCCTGCAGTTCCATCAGCGCGACGAGCCCGAGCACCTCGCTCTCGTCCGGCGCCAGCCCCGCCAGCACGCGGCCGAGCCGCAACGCCTCGTCGCACAGCGCCGGGCGGGTCCAGTCGTCGCCCGAGGTCGCCGCATGGCCTTCGTTGAACACGAGATAGATCACTTCGAGCACCGACGCGAGCCGCGCGGGCCGCGCATCGGCGGCCGGCACCTCGAACGGCACGTGCGCCGCCGCGAGCGTACGCTTGGCGCGCACGATCCGCTGCGCAATCGTCGGCTCGGGCGTCAGGAACGCACGCGCGATCTCGCTCGTCGTCAGCCCGCCGAGCAGCCGCAGCGTCAGCGCGACGCGCGCATCGGTCGACAGCACCGGGTGGCACGACGTGAAGATCAGCCGCAGCAGATCGTCGCCGATGTCGTCGTCGCTCGCGTCGGCAAGCGCCTCCGCGATGTCGGGGACGACATGCGCTTCGAGCGCGTCCATCTCGTGGCCGAGCTGGTCGCGCTTGGCCGCATGGAGCGACTCCTGGCGCACACGGTCGAGCGCGCGACGCTTCACGGCCGTCATCAGCCAGGCGGCCGGGTTGTCGGGCACGCCGTCGACGGGCCAGTGCTCGAGCGCCGCGACGAGCGTGTCCTGCGCCAGCTCCTCGGCCACGCCGACGTCGCGCACCACGCGCGCGGCGCGCGCGATGATCTTGGGCGCCTCGATCCGCCAGACCGCTTCGATCGCACGGTGAGTCGCCTCACGCGTCACGACGCCTGCCCCTGGGCGGACGCATCCAGCGGCATGGCCATCAGCTCCCATGCATGACCGTCCGGATCGTCGAACCCGTGACCGTACATGTTCGGGTACTCGCGCGGCGCTTGCGGTGCGGACCCGCCGGCCGCCAGCGCCTTCGCGACGATCGCGTCGACCTCGGCGCGGCTTTCGCACGACAGGCACGACAACACCTGCACCTGCGTCGCCGGATCGATGATGGTCTTGCCGGTAAACGTCTGGAAGAACGGCCGCACGAGCAGCATCGCGAAGATCGTGTCGCTGATCTTGATGCAGGCGGCCTGGTCGTTGGTATAGGCCGGCACGACCTCGAAGCCGAGCGCCTGGTAGAACGCCTTCGAACGCGGCAGGTCGGCCACGGGCAGGTTGATGAAGACCATCTTGTGCATGTCGGGTACTCCCGGTGAGGTTGGATTCAGGTGGGCAATCAATCAGGCGCCGGTGCGGCCGACGTGGAGTTCGCGAAACCGCTCGACCGCCTCGCTCGGCGTGAGGTCGTCAAGCTCGAACAGCGGCCGCACCTCGATCTCGCAATCCATCTCGGCGCCGAACGGCGCGGGAAACCGGCGCGTCCACTCGAGCGCTTCTTCGCGCGAACGCACCTGGATCAGCGTATAGCCGGCGATCAGTTCCTTCGTTTCGGCGAACGGGCCGTCGACCACCGTGCCCTTGCCGCCCGTGTAGCGCACGCGCCAGCCGCTCGCGCTCGGTCGCAGCCCGTTTGCGTCGAGCAGCACGCCGGCCCTGGCCAGTTCCTCGTGATAGACGGTCATGGCCTCGACCAGCCGGTTGTCGGGCAGCGCGTCGGACTCGCTGACGGCGTTCGCCCGGATCATGATCATGAATCGCATCGTTGACTCCTTGTCATCGGTGGCAGGCGGCGCCCGTTCTTCGGCGCCTTATCCGGACGACGGCCGGAAGACGGCCGGATCGACACATTCCGCGACAGATCAGGGTATATACCGAGTCGCGACCTTCACAGGAAGCACGGGCCGACCGCGCGCACCTCGACCGTGCACCATTGCGCAGCCGGGCACTGGCGCGCGATCTCGATCGCCTCCTCGCGCGTGTCGACGTCGACGAGGAAGAAGCCGCCGACCATCTCCTTCGCCTCCGCGAACGGGCCGTCGAGCAGGCGCGTCTCGCCGTCGCGCACCTGCACGCGCGTCCCGCGCTCGGAACGCTCCAGCGACTCGACGCCGCGCAGCACGCCGCGCGCCTTCAGCGTCTCGGCGAAATCGACCATCCGCGCGTACAGCGCCTGACCTTCGTCGAGCGTGCGTTCGGCGCGCTGGTCGGTCGGCTCGACAATCAACAGCATGTAAGACATGGATTTCTCCTGTGGGAACGGGGCGCGGCAGCGTGCGCTGCGCGATCGGGATGCGCCGACCGATGCAAAAGCGTAGCAGCCGCCGGGCGGCTTGCATCGTCGGCCAATCGGTACTGGCCGGACGGCCATTTCGGCCGCTTCCTGACATTTTGCCGTCAAGATGCCTTCCCGAACCTTCGGATTTTCTTCCTGTGGACCGCCCCATGTCACGCCTGCTTGCGCCGCTTGTCGTTGCCCCGTTCATCGCCCTGGCCACCCTCTTCGCCCCCGCCGCCTCCGCCCCCCTCTTCGCCCGGCCGGCCGCGGCCACACCGCCGGTCAGCGCCGGCTGCGGCGGCGCAACCACGCCGATTGCCGACCTCCGCGGCGCCGGCGGCCCGTCGCCGCTTTCCGGCCGAACGATTTCGATCGAAGCGGTCGTCACCGCGGCATTCGGCGGCGCCGACGGCCTGGGCGGCTTCTTCGTCCAGCAGGCCGACGCGCAGCGACGGCACCGGCCGGGCGTCCCGGAAGGCGTGTTCGTGTACGCACCGAACGCGCGCGCGAAGGCCGGCGATCTCGTGCATCTCACGGGCCGCGTCGACGAGCGATACGGCCGGACGCAATTCACGCTGTCGGGCGGCATGACCGTCTGCGCACGCGAACAGACGGTCACACCGGCAACACTCACGCTGCCGGTCACCACGCCCGCCGTGCTGGCCGCACATGAAGGCATGCGGGTGCGCCTGCCGCAAACGCTGACGGTCAGCGACACCCACGAACTCGGCCGCTACGGCAGCATCGTCCTCAGCAACGGCCGGCTGCGCATCCCGACCCACGTCGCACCGCCGGCCGAGGCCGCCGCGCTCGCGGCCGCCAACGCACGCAACCGCATCGTGCTCGACGACGGCTCGAACCGCCGCGATCCCGCGACCGTGCGCTATCCGCCGCCCGCGCTGAGTGCCGCCAACACGCTGCGCGCGGGCTACACGGTGCGCGGCGTCGAAGGCGTGCTCGAACTGCGCCACGGCGCGTGGCGGCTGCAACCGGTTGCCGGTGCGGCACCGGTGTTCGATGCCGCCGCGAACCCGCGTACCGATGCGCCGGCCCGGCATCCCGCTGCCGACGTGCGCATCGTGTCGTTCAACGTATTCAACTATTTCAACGGCGACGGGACGGGCGGCGGATTCGATGCCCCGGCCAACCGCGGCGCGAAATCGCCCGCCGCGTTCGTGCGGCAGGAGGCGAAGATCGTCGCGGCATTGCGCGCGTTGCGTGCCGACGTGATCGGGCTGATGGAAATCGCGAACAACGGCTACGGCGACGCGAGCGCCGTGCGGCGTCTCGCCGCGCAACTTGGCGACGGCTGGCGTGCGGTCGAGCCCGGCACCGCGCGGCTCGGCCTCGATACGATCGCGGTCGCGCTGCTGTACGACAGCCGCACGGTCGAGCCGGCCGGGCGCGCGGCGACCGTCGCGCTCGGCGGCCGGCACCGCCCGCCGCTTGCGCAGACATTCCGGCGCATCGGCGGCTCGCGCGCCTTCACGGTCGCGGTCAATCACCTGAAATCGAAGAACTGCCCGAACGCGACCGGCGCCGATCGCGACCAGTCGGACGGCCAGGGCTGCTGGAACGCAGCGCGCACGCAGGCCGCCGCGCGCGTCGCCGACTGGCTCGCCACGTCGCCGACAGGCACCGCGGCCGACGGCATATTGCTGATCGGCGACCTGAACAGCTACGCGAAGGAAGATCCGGTTCGCGCGCTCGAATCGCGCGGCTACGCGAACCTGGTTGCCCGCTTCGGCGGCGATGCTGCGTACAGCTACGTATTTCACGGCGAAGCGGGCAACCTCGACCACGCGCTCGCCACGCCTTCACTCGCCGCGCGCGTGAAAGCCGTGCACGTCTGGCACATTAACGCCGACGAACCGGTGGCCCTGCAACCCTTGCCCGATTACAAAACGTCCGCGCAACGGTCGTCCTATTACGCACCCGACGCGTACCGCTCATCGGACCACGATCCCGTCGTGATCGACGTCGCGCTTGGCGACAGCGCATAGGGGCGGCCCCGGGCACGAACCGTGCGCGTCCACACAGCATCGACTAGTGCATTTGCATCAGCACAAGGCCTGCAACGGCACTATTTACCGAACCACCCTGGCGACGCCATATTTACCAGGCTTTCACCGCGTACGGCAGCCCGATACGCCGCTTCGCCCGGCATGCGAATTTTTTTTAACCGCCGTGCCGCCCCATGTGGCGGGGCTTCGCGGCGATCCTGCCGATGAATTGAAAATTTGTCTCGAAACAAAATTGGGCCACGTGAATCACATAAGTTGCTGGGATTCGTCTTATCTTCAAATTTGCCTTGAATCGAAGGAGGATAAACACCATGGCGCTCACCGACTCGATTGAACACAAGCTGGATCGCGGCCTCGCCGACATTCGTCGCACGGGCCGGCGCGTGGGCCGCACGACGCGCTCGGCCGCCCGCGACCTGCATGCCGACGTCACCGACGATCTGCGCGGGCTGGTCGACGAACTCGAAGATCTGCTGAAAAACGACGGCGACGGCGATATCGCCGCGCTGCGCAAGCGCGTGCAATCCAGGCTCGATGAAGCGCGCAGCGCGCTCGACCACGCGTCGGGCAGCGCGGCGGCCCGGCTGCGCGATTCGGCCGAACGCGTGTCGCAGGTCGTGCACGACAACCCGTGGCAAACCGCCGGCGTCGTCGCCGGCCTCGCGTTCGTTGCGGGCCTGCTCCTTGCCCGCCGTTGAACGGGGCCGGCCGCTCCGCTGCCCGCACCGTCCGTCCTCAATCCGATAACGAAGGAGAAACGCCATGCAGAAGACCTTTGCCATGAAAGCCGCCGCCGCCGTCCTGCTCGGCGGCCTCGCGCTCGCCGGCTGCACGACCACCCCGGACAAACCGGAAGGCGCCGCGGCCAGCGCGTCGAAGCGCCAGTCGATCGACGCCAGCGTCAACGCGACGCTGTCGCGCCTCTATTCGACGGTGCCGGGTTCGCGTGAACTCGTCGGGAAATCGCGCGGCGTGCTCGTGTTCCCGAACGTGCTGCAGGCCGGCTTCATCGTCGGCGGCCAGTCCGGCAACGGCGCGCTGCGCGTCGGCGGCAGCACGGTCGGCTACTACAACACGTCGTCGCTGTCGGTCGGCCTGCAGGCCGGCGCGCAATCGAAGGCGATCGTGTTCCTGTTCATGACGCAGGATGCGCTCGACTCGTTCCGCAAGTCCGAAGGCTGGGCCGCCGGCGCCGACGCATCGGTCGCGGTCGTGAAGGTCGGCGCGAACGGCGCGGTCGATACGACCACGGCCACCGCCCCGGTCGAGGTGCTGGTCCTGACCAACGCCGGCCTGATGGGCGACCTGTCGGTGAACGGCACCAAGGTCACGAAGCTCAATATCTGACGATGCGACACGCGGCGTTGCGCCGCGTCGGCTTCCCGGCAGCGCCGCGGCCCCGGCCGCGGCGTTTTCGCATGTGCCGCGCGCAGCGGCTATGATGGCGGCACCTTTGCGGGCATACTCCGGTTCGAGCCGACCGGCGGACGGCCGCCCCGCGGCGCGTTTCGCTGCGAACCCGTGACGATCGCGAACCGATCGCGCGCGGGACAACGAGATTCAATCAAACCACGCATCAATCTGCGCGAATGTCATCCATGGAAAGCGGACACGACCACCAAAAATTCTTCTATTTCCTGCTGGCCGCGGTCACCGTCGGACTCTGCTGGATCCTCGCGCCGTTTTCCGGTGCGGTGTTCTGGGGCACCATTCTCGCGATCCTGTTCCAGCCCGTACAGCGCTGGCTCGCCGCGCGCTTCGGCAAGCGGCGCAACCTGGCCGCGCTCGTGACGCTGTCGCTGATCGTCCTGATCGTGATCCTGCCGCTCGTGTTCGTCGCCGCGACGCTCGTGCAGGAAATCGCGTACGTGTACCAGGAAATCAAGACCGCGCAGCCTAACTATTCGCAATACTTCCAGGACATCATCCACGCGCTGCCGTCGTCGATCCAGCACCTGCTGCAGAAATACGGGCTGAGCAACCTCCCGGGCATCCAGAAGAGACTGACCGATGGCGCCGCGCAGATCAGCCAGCTCGCGGCAGCGCAGGCACTCAGCATCGGCCAGAACACGTTCCAGTTCGTCGTGAGCTTCGGCGTGATGCTGTACATGGTGTTCTTCCTGCTGCGCGACGGCGGCGAGATCGGCCGCCGCGTGCGCCGCGCATTGCCCCTTGACGACGAGCACAAGAACCTGCTGCTGGCGAAATTCACGACGGTCGTGCGCGCGACCGTGAAGGGCAACATCGCGGTCGCGCTCGTGCAGGGTGCGCTCGGCGGCCTGATCTTCTGGATCCTCGGGATCGAAGGGGTCGTGCTGTGGGGCGCGCTGATGGCGTTCCTGTCGCTGCTGCCCGCGATCGGCGCGAGCCTCGTATGGGTGCCGGCCGCGCTCTACTTCCTGATGATCGGCGCGGTGTGGAAATGCGCGATCCTCGTCGCGTTCTGCGTCGGCGTGATCGGCCTCGTCGACAACCTGCTGCGCCCGATCCTCGTCGGCAAGGACACGAAGATGCCCGACTGGGTCGTACTGATTTCGACGCTCGGCGGGATGGCGCTGTTCGGCATCACCGGCTTCGTGATCGGGCCGCTCGTCGCCGCGCTGTTCATGGCGAGCTGGGACATCTACGCACGCGCGGAACAGGCCGAATGACACGCCGCGCGGCCACGTGCCGCGCATCGGCGGACATTCGCCGTCACGGATGACGAATGCGGATCACGACGGGCGCCACGGCGCCCGTTTCTTCATCCACCGCCAGCCTCATCACGCCGCCATACGGCCCCACGCGATACGTACGGCCCGATACCAGCGGCACGCTTCGATCGTCGTGTGCGTCGCGCCACGTTGCACGCACACCCGCAGCGACATCCGGCGCGAACGGCGTGCCGTCGGGCGCGACCAGCGCTACATGGGCACCCGGCAAACGCCGGCCATGCGCATCGAATCGCAGCGTTGCCGCCACCTCGCCGTTCGCCCGCTCCCGTCCTTCGACCACCACGCGCGACCGCGCATCGAGCGTCACGTCGTAGCAATCGACGAGCGCGCCGGTAAACCGCACGATGCCGCCTGACGCTGCGTGCCCGGCCGCCACCGCATTCGACATCGCGAACGCCACGCCCAGCCCGATCGCGATTCTCCGCACGGCACCGGCACGCTGCACCGTTCGATTGCGCATCGCCACCGATACCGCCCGCTTCGTGTCGTTTCGCATGTTCCCTCTCCTCTGCCGCGTGACCAGAAAAAAGGCAGCGTGACGCGTCGGTCACGCCGCCTGTCTGCTGGCAGTCACTTTAGGGAGAGAAGCCCGGACGATATATGGGACAAGTCCGAAACTAAGAAACGATTGATCGAACGCACCGCGTTCGACACCCGCTCGCGGCGGCGCACGAACGGCCGCGCACGCCGTGCCGCGGGCCGGTCACGCGTCTGGATCGACGCGCAGCACGAGCTTGCCGCGATGATCGCCGTCGAACAGGCGATTCAGCACGTCGGGCGCGTTTTCGAGGCCGTCCGCCACCGTCTCCTCGGCCTTGAGCCGGCCGTCGCGCAGCCAGCCCGCGAGCGTCTGCACGGCCTCGCGGCTCTTGCGATAGTCGAGGATCAGGAAGCCGCGCATCGTCAGCCGCTTCGAGATCAGCACGCCGACGTCATCCGCCGCGCGCCCGCTGTTGTAGTTCGAGATCACGCCGCACAGCGCGACGCGCCCGCCGATCACCATCCGCGACAGCACCGCGCGCATCACCTCGCCGCCGACGTTCTCGAAGTTCACGTGCACGCCGTCCGGCGTCGCCGCCTTCAGCTGCTGTCGGAAATCGTCGGCCTTGTAGTCGACGGCCGCGTCGAAGCCGAGCGTCTCGGTCAGGTAGCGGCACTTGTCCGCGCCGCCGGCGATGCCGACCACACGCGCGCCGTGGATCTTGCCGATCTGCCCGGCAATCGAGCCGACCGAGCCGGCCGCCGCCGATACCACGAGTGTCTCGCCGGGCTGCACCGGCGCGATGTCGGTCAGCCCGTAGTACGCGGTCAGCCCGCTCATCCCGCACGCGCCGAGCAGCGTCGGCAGCGGCAGGCCCGACTGCGCGGGCAGCTTCACGAGCTGTGCGGCCTGCTCGGCCGGCACGACCGCATAGTCCTGCCAACCGACCAGCCCCTGCACGAGATCGCCTTCCGCGAAACCTGCATGGCGCGACGCGACCACGCGCCCGATGCCGAGCGCGCGCATCACCTCGCCGATCGCGACGGGCGGCAGATACTGCGGCACGTCGCTCATCCACACGCGGTTGGTCGGGTCCATCGACAGGTACAGCACACGCACGAGCACCTCGCCGTCCGCGAGCGCCGGCACCGGCGTCTCGACGAGCGAAAAGTGTTCGCGGCCGACCCGCCCTTCCGGGCGCGTCTTCAGCAGCAGTTGGCGGTTCACGGGTGTCGACACGATGTTCTCCTCCAGGCGTTGTTGTTCGGGATGCGCGTCAGACCGCGCACATGCCGCCGTCGATCACGAGTTCGGCGGCCGTCATGAAGCGGCTCTCGTCGGATGCGAGATACACGGCCGCGTGCGCGACGTCGTCCGGTTCGCCGAGCCGGCGCAGCGGAATGCCGCGCGCGAGCTTGCGCGTGGCGTCGCGTTCGCCGAGCGACTGGAACAGCGGCTCGACGATCCCCGTGCGGATGAACGCGGGGTGAATCGAGTTGCAGCGCACGTCGATCTCGCGGCGGGCGCAGTCGATCGCGACCGACTTCGTCAGCGACGCGACCGCCGCCTTCGACGCGTTGTACGCGGTGAAATCCGGCTCGACCTTGAACGCGGCGACCGACGAGATGTTGATGATCGACGCGGGATGGCTCTCGGCCAGATACGACAACGCATGCTTGCAGCCGAGCACGATGCTCTCGACGTTGATCGCCATCACGCGCCGCCATTCGTCCAGTTCGATCTGCGCGGGCGAGCCGATCGAGCCGACGCCCGCGTTGTTGACGAGCACCGACAGCCCGCCCATCGCATCGACCGCCTGCGCGAGCAACGCCTGCCAGCGCGCTTCGTCGCGCACGTCCTGCGTCGCGGCAAACGCGACCGGCGCCGCATGGCCCGCGTTGAGTTCCTGCGCGAACGCGTCGAGCACCGCGGCGTCGGCGATGTCGGTCACGAACACGCGCGCGCCCTGCTCGACCATCCGGCGCGCGATCGCGCGGCCGAGGCCGCCCGCGGCGCCCGTGATGTATGCGCACTTGCCGGCAAGGCGCGAAGAAACGACTGTCATGTGACCTGCTCCTATCGTGAATCGTCGTCGCGAACCGCTGCCGCGACGGGTTGGCCGTGCCTGTTCCGGCCGCTGCGGGCCGGTTGGCCGTGCCTCGACCTCACGAGGCACCGCACGGTTTCCGCGAGTATATCGAGATGAACGCGACGCGCACCGGGCAGGCCGGGTAGCCGGCCCCGGTTGAACGACAGCCAGCGTACGCGAATGGCGCCAATCGATGAAATGAATATTCCTTATGCCCGGTCATAGACCTGGTTCATGACCTTCGTTTGCCGGCACGCATGCACGGGCCAGCGCCGCCGATCGCACGGGCCGGCTGATTCAATGATTCGGGGAATGACGGGGGATGCGTTCCGCGCGGGCGAGGAAGCGCTCGGGAAGATGAAGCGGTGTGGAATCGTGGCACCGCCGGGCGAACGCCGGCGGCAAGCAAGCGGCGCCGGGGCGCCGCGGCAGGCTATCGTCAGAAGCCGTCGCCGGACGGCGCGCGCACGAACGCGCAGAGTTGCGGCGAATGGGTATCGATCATCTGCTGGAACGGCGCACGGTGCCCGTACGCAATGCCCGACACGAGCAGCAGGCAGACGGCCGCGACGCGCGGCGAGAACGCACGCTGCCGCGCGCCGTCGTAACCGCGCAGGAACACCAGCGCGACGAGCGCGCCGAGCATCCAGCCGACGATCACTTCCGGGACGGTGTGCGAATGATCGAACACGCGCGCGACGGCCGTGACCGCGCCGATGGCCAGCCCGGCCGCGATGCCGGGCGCCTTGCCCGGCCGGAACGCCTGCCACAGCATCGACAGTGCGACCGTCCACACGGACGTCGACAGCATCGTATGGCCGCTGATCACGCGGAAATCGAATTGCGGCAGCTCGATGCCGCACCCGGCATACAGGATCTTCGTTGCGCCGACGAGGCCCATGCCGGCGGCGAGCAGCACGCCCCAGCGGGCGGCGAGGCGCCAGTCGGTCAGCGCGAGCCACGCCGCGCACGTCAGCGCGATCGGCAGGGTCAGCGCGGCATCGCCGATGTTGCTGATTTCACTCCACATAACGGACTTCGGACGACGATCGAAAGGCCGCAGTTTACCGCATGCGCGCCGCGCGACTGTGTCAGCCTGTGACAGGCTGTATCAGCCCGCCACACCGGTAATCAGCAACAGGTTCGTACCGGTGATGACGACGAACAGCGCCCACGCGGCGATTTGCATCCCGCGCCCGATCGTGTGCTCGCCCATCGTATTGCGATCGCTGACCGAGCGGATCAGCGGCCACATCGCGAACGGCAGCTGCAGGCTCAGCAGCACCTGGCTCCACACCAGCAGCTGCCCGACCGAGCCGTCGCCGAGCCACAGCACGCCGATCAGCGCCGGCACGAGCGCGAGCCCGCGCGTGATCAGCCGGCGCTGGTAGCACGGGATCTTCGTATGCAGGAAGCCATCCATGATCACCTGGCCGGCGATCGTGCCGGTGAGCGTCGAGCTCTGCCCCGACGCGAGCAGCGCGATCCCGAACAGCAGTGCGGCCGCGCCGCCCGCGATCGGCGTAATCAGCTTGTAGGCCTGCTCGATGTCGGTCACGTTGTGCTGGCCCGTCGCGTGGAACGCCGCACCCGCGACGACCAGGATCGCCGCGTTGACGAGCATCGCGACGAACAGCGACACGAACGTATCGATGCGCACCAGAGCGAGCGTGTCGCGAATCGTCCCGCGCGCACCGCCCACCACGCGCCGCGTCTGCACGACCGACGAATGCAGGTACAGGTTGTGCGGCATGATCGTCGCGCCGACGATGCCGAGCGCGAGCACGATCGCGTCCTTGCGGTCGTGGCCCGGATCGCCCGGCACCAGCCCGCCGACCACCGCATGCCAGTCGGGCGGCGTGATCGCGACCTGTGCGACGAAGCAGAACGCCATCGTCGCGATCAGCGCGAGCACGATCGCCTCGATCTGCCGGAACCCCTTGCCCTGCAGGCCGAGCACGATCACCGTGTCGAGCGCGGTCAGCACGATCCCCCACGCGAGCGGCACGCCGAGCAGCAGCTTGAACGCGAGCGCGCAGCCGAGCACTTCCGCGATGTCGCACGCGATGATCGACACTTCGGCGGTCACCCACTGCACGATGCGGCCGAGCCGGCCGTAGCGGTCGTAGCTGGCCTGCGCGAGATCCCTGCCCGCGACGAGGCCGAGCCGCGCCGCGAGCATCTGCAGGAAGATCGCCGCGAGACTCGAGAACGCGACGACCCACAGCAGCGAATAGCCGAACTGCGAGCCGGCCTGGATATCGGTCGCCCAGTTGCCGGGATCCATGTAGCCGATCGCGACCAGCAGGCCGGGGCCGAAGAAGCGCTTGAGCTTCTGCCAGCGCGGCGCGCCGGCATCGATCGTGATGCTGCCCTTTACTTCCGACGGGCAGAAAGGGGCGGTGGCGGTAGTGGGGAGGAGGGGCATGTAAACCGGGGATCGAGATCGCGACAGGACGATTCTACGGGTATCCGTCCGGTTTTCTCCCGCGCGGCGGCGCACGCGTCGCACTGCCCCCCGGCGTCGTCGCAGGCCCCCCCGTCCGCATCGGGTGGCGTGGCGCCTCGGGTGAGGATCCTTTCGCGTTCGGTGACGCGAAATTCCGTCGGCGACATCAGCATGCGCTGACGAAACAGTTTCGCGAGCCGCTCGCCGCTGCCGAACCCGGTGCGGCGCGCGACCTTGTCGGCCGGCAGCGTCGTGTGGACCAGCATGTGACAGGCGCGCTCGAGCCGCACGTGCTGGACGAACTCGGTCGGCGTCACGCCGATCTCCTTCTTGAAGCGCCGCAGGAAGTTGCGCTCGCTCATCGCGGCGGCCTGGGCGGCGTTCGCGATCGAGATGCGGTTCACGCTCTGCGCGCGCAGCCGCTGCGCCGACATCCGGATCGACGGGCTCGCGCTCAGCTCGCGAAAGGCCCACATCGACTGCGTATAGCGTTGCTCGACGGGCCGCAGCATGTTGCTGGCGATCTCCTGCGCGGCGCTGTCGCCGAGATCGACGCGAAACATGTCGAGCACGGCGGCGAACACGTCGGTGTCGCCGGCCTGCAGCTCGACCGTCGTGGCGACCCGGCGCCCGGCCCGGCCGGGCCGCTCTTCGAGCGTCGCCGACGGCCGCTGCATGGCCGCGAGCGCGGGCAGGTCCATTGCGTCGACGATCCAGCGCGCATGACGGCGAATGTCGGTCAGGCGACGCTGCAATGCGCCGTCCCAGTTGACGGCCGCGCGGTCGCCGTGGAGATGAAAGAACGCGAGCGCACGGCGGCCGTGCTCGTCGCCGAGCGGATCGGCCGCGATGCTCACGCCGGACGACGACTGCAACAGCCCCCCGCTTTCGGATACGTACTTCAACTGGTAATCCGCACTGTATGCGTGCAGGCGATTCGCCAGGTTGAAAGCCTCGCCAAGACGCGCGGCCTGGGCCAACGAAAACCCCGTACTCAAATAGATAACGACCCACCTCTGATCTGCTGCATTCACTGGCCAAGCCCCCGACTTGTTTCGACTTCTTTTATTACCGTCGAACTGTCAGGCTTATATTTGGTTTGAATGCGTGCGACAGGACGGCTATCCCGAAATATGAAGCGACGGCATCTTAGCCGAACGGGTCGCGCCTTTGGCGCGAAATGGCCGACGGGGACAGCATGATGGCGGATTACTACAGGCTGTCGGGGGTGACTGGCGGGCCGGCGTGAAGTCGCACGGGCCGTTCTCGCCGATTATTGCGATGAGGTGCGTCGCACGCTGCGCATTTCATGACGACAGGATGCCTCGGGTATCCGGATAAATGCGCAGCCGGATATCGGCCCAAACGATATCGGCACCTGTCCCGCGCCATCGATCGCCACGCCGGAACGCCCGCGTATCCGTTGCCTGCGCATCCTTTAGAATCGAGCCACGATTCACCACGCCGCCCGTGCCCGTGCCCGCCGATCACCGTCTCGACCTGAACCTGTTTCGCGTGCTCGACGCCGTCTACGTACATGGCGGCATCGGCGCGGCCGCCCGCGCGCTGCATCTCACGCAGCCGGCCGTCACGCATGCGCTCAACCGGCTGCGCGCGCATTTCGACGATCCGCTGTTCGTGCGGCAGGGCAACCGCGTCGTGGCCACCGAACGCACGCGCTCGATCATCGCGGACGTGCAGGTCCACCTGAAGGGCCTGCAAGGCACCGCGCGCGCGTCGTCGGCATTCGATCCCGCGACGCTCGACCTGAGCATCGCGGTAGGCATTCGCGACGTGCTCGAATCGATCGCGCTGCCGCGGATCGTCGCCGCGTTCGCCGACGAAGCGCCGGGCCTGCGGCTCGTGAGCCGCCGCATCGCGGTGGCCGACATCGAGCGCGAACTCGCATCGGGCAACCTCGATCTCGCCGTCGATCGCCGCGTGCCGACCGGCCCGCGCATCGCCACCGAACACCTGCTCGACGATTCGCTGGTCGTCGCGCTGCGCGGCGATCACCCGCTGGCGCGCGACCCGCTGCGGCGCAGCGACTATTTCGCGGCGCAGCACGTCGCGGTGTCGTCGCTCGGCGAGCCGCAATCGCTCGACGTGCTGCTCGGCAACGACGGACGCTTCCGCGATATCCGGCTCACCTGCCAGCACTATTTCGCCGCGTGCCAGATCGCCGCGACCGGCAACCTGCTGGTCACGCTGCCGCACACCTACGCGTTGCGGATGGCCGCGCTGCTGCCGATCGTCGTGCGGCCGCTGCCGTTGCGGCTCAAGCCGTTCCCGCTGCTCGCGTACTGGCACGAATCGCGCGACGCCGATCGCGCGCACCAGTGGGTGCGCGAACGCATCGCCGCGCTCGTGCGCAGCAGCGCCGGCGTCGCCGACGCGTAGCCGCACGGCGCGCGCCATCGCGATCGGGACGGTATGCTGACGGCTGCACGCCGCCCCGCGGCGCCCGCTTTCTTGTTCCCGCTGACCGGAGACCTGCCATGTCGCTCATCCATGCCGCCGCCGTCCTCGACGCCGATGCGCCCGACTACGTCGTCCAGCTGCAAGCCGGCACCCACGCGCTGACCGGCGACGAAGCGCCACGCGAAGGCGGCCAGGATCGCGGGCCGGCACCGTTCGCGTTCGTGCTGGCCGGCCTCGCGCAATGCACGGCCGCGACGCTGCGCATGTATATGCAGCGCAAGGCGTGGCCGGCCGCGCGCATCGACGTGCGCACCGAGCTGCATGCGGATCGCGACGGCACGCAATACGTGCGCCGCGTCGTGACGCTCGACGGCCCGCTCGACGACGCGCAACGCCAGCGCCTCGCCGAAATCTGCGAGAAGACGCCGGTCACGCTGTTCATCAAGCGCGGCACGCGGATCGACACCACGTTGAGCTGACCCGCAACGCACACAGCGCACGCGGCGCACGATCGCCGCGCAAAAAAAACGGGGGGCCGCGCATCATGCGCGGCCCCCCGTTTCGTCGAACCCGTCAGGCGCTTACAGTCCGAGCGCGGACAGGTCGAGCTTGCCGTCCTTCAACGGCGGGCACCAGAAATACGCGCCCGTCAGCGGCCGCGTGAAGCGGAACAGGCCGTCGACGATGCCGTCTTCCGCGCCGCTCATCCGGCGCATCTGCACGTCGAACGCGCGGAACGAACAGCCGAACGCCACGAAATAAAGGCCCGCGCGGCGCGCGTCCGACCACGGCGACGAACGGCGCAGCATGAACGCTTCGGGCTCGAAGCTTTCCTGCGCGGTGCGCTTCACGTGCGCGAACTCGGGTGCGTCGTCGAGTTCTTCGTTGTCCGAGCGGCGGCGGCCGATGATGTTGTCCATGTCGCCCGACGGAATGCGCTCCATCTGGTCGAAGTCGTGCAGCCACTGCTGAACCGCGACGAAGCTCGCACCGTCGAGCCCCGCGCCCTGCCCCGTCACGATCGCCGCGGCGACTGCTTCGTCGCCGTCCGGATTCTCGGTGCCGTCTTCATAGCCGGACAGGTCGCGATCGGTCGAATAGCGGAAAGCGTCGACCGCGTCCTGCAACGCGAACGCCGGCGCCAGCGCGCGTTCGATCGTCCGCGCGCGCAGCACGATCTCGCCGCGGTCGTTACCGCGCAGCCAGACCCACACGTCGGCCGGCGTGGCCGGCAGCGTGCGGTCCTTCACCGCGAACGCCGGGAATTCGGTCAGGCCCGGCACCGGGCGCCCGAGGTGCGCCGCCAGCGCGTGCCCGAACCCGACCACCGTGTCGCGTCCGTCGACGATCTCGCGCAGCGCGGCCAGCGCCGCTGCCACATTGCCGTCATTCGAAATCGTAAAAGTGAGGTATCGGGACACCGTATCGATCGGGGTCAGGATGCCTTGCTGAACGTCGCTCATCGTTTCCTCAGGAATGTATCGTGGTGAATCTGCGAGGGCCGCGGCGGCGTGCGCCGCAGACGCTGGAGTGTAATCGATGCGCGTGCCGGCCCTTGCGTTGCCGCACTGTGGAAGGGCCGTCAAAGAAGGGCCGAAACCCTGAATACTAACCGTATCGACGCGGCCACGCCCATTCGTCAGACGTTGCGGCGCGCCCGACTCTGCTGATAGAATCTTTTCACGTCTTTTCGGCGTCCTTTCAACCGTTCACTTCAGGGGAGGTGCAGATGTTCCCAATGCCAGCAACCTTCCCGAACGTGGTCCCACGGCACAGCTGATCCAGCCCGCCGTCCGCGCCGGCTCCCGAGTTTTCCGCTAACCCGTCAGCCGCGCCGTTTCCCGACAGCCTGTTTCGTTTTCCACCCGCCATTTTCGCGCGGCCCGGCTGTTGCGTTTTCGATGTTCTCCGAACCGGAAAGTCCCGTCGCGCGATGCGCCGGGCAACGATAAATGACCAGAAAAACCTCCCATCTGGGCGGCCAGGCATTCCAGGCCGTCTTCGGCTTCACCTTCCGTTACTGGCGCAAGCAGCCGGCCCGCACCGCCACGGTCGCGGGCCTCGCGCTGCTCGCCGCACTCGCCGACGTGCTCACGCCACTGTTCGCCGGTCGCCTCGTCGACGCGCTGTCGATGGGCGTGTCCGACCGCGCCGCCGCGTGGCATGCGGCCCTCGTCGCGTTCGGCACGCTCGCCGCGCTCGGCCTCGGCGCGACGGTGCTGCGGCAAGGCGTCTACCTGAACATCATCAAGCTCACGCTGAAGATGATGAGCGAGATCGCGGCCGCGTCGTTCCATCGCGTGCAGCGCTTCTCGACCGACTGGCACGCGAACAGCTTCGCGGGCTCGACCGTGCGCAAGATCACGCGCGGGATCTGGGCGATCGACCTGCTGAACGACACCGTGCTGATTGCGCTGCTGCCATCGGTCACGATGCTCGTCGGTGCCACCGTGCTGCTCGGCACGCACTGGCCCGTGATGGGGCTCGTCGTCGGCGCGGGTTCGCTGCTGTACATCGCGGTAACGGTGGCCGTGTCGCTCGGCATCGTCGCGCCGGCCGCGCGGCTCGGCAACCTGTGGGATACGCGCATGGGCGGCGCACTCGCCGATGCCGTGAGCTGCAACGCGGTCGTGAAGGCGTTCGGCGCGGAAACGCGCGAGGAAGCGCGGCTCGCGCGCGTGATCGGCAAGTGGCGGCAGCGCACGCGCCGCACCTGGGTGCGCGGCACGCTCAACGGCGGGTTGCAGGGCGCGATGCTCGTCGCGATGCAGGCCGCGATGATCGGCGTCGCGCTGCGGCTGTGGGCGAACGACGAGGCGAGCGTCGGCGACATCGCATTCGCGCTGACGATGTTCTTCATGCTGCAGGGCTACCTGCGCGACGTCGGCATGCACATCCGCAACCTGCAACGCTCGGTGAACGACATGGAAGAACTCGTCGCGCTCGAGCGCCAGCCGCTCGGCATCGACGATCGTCCCGGCGCGCCGGCGATCCGGATCGGGCAAGGCGAGATCCGCTTCGAGCACGTGACGTTCCGTTACGACAACCATCCGGTGCCGCTGTACGACGATTTCTCGATGCGGATCGCGCCGGGCGAGCGCGTGGGCCTCGTCGGCCACTCGGGGTCGGGCAAGACGTCGTTCATCAAGCTGATCCAGCGCCTGTACGACGTGTCGGGCGGCCGCATCACGATCGACGGCCAGGACATCGCGCGGGTGCGGCAGGATTCGCTGCGCAGCCAGATCGCGATCGTCCAGCAGGAGCCCGTGCTGTTCCACCGCACGCTCGCGGAGAACATCGCGTATGCGCGCCCCGACGCGAGCCGGGCCGACATCGAGCGCGCCGCGCGGCTGGCCAGCGCGCACGACTTCATCGCCACG
This sequence comes from Burkholderia sp. Ac-20349, assembly GCF_017104865.1. Classification (NCBI taxonomy): domain Bacteria; kingdom Pseudomonadati; phylum Pseudomonadota; class Betaproteobacteria; order Burkholderiales; family Burkholderiaceae; genus Burkholderia; species Burkholderia sp. Ac-20349. Next base: position 7,954 of record NZ_JAAGPM010000051.1, on the reverse strand, counting down.
CTGCCGGACGGCTATGACACGCTCGTCGGCGAACGCGGGATCAAGCTGTCGGGCGGCGAACGCCAGCGGGTCGCGATCGCGCGCGCGTTCCTCGCCGATGCGCCGATCCTGATCCTCGACGAAGCGACGTCGAGCCTCGACAGCGAAAGCGAGCTGCTGATCCAGCAGGCGATGGAACGGCTGATGGTCGGCCGCACGACGCTCGTGGTCGCGCACCGGCTGTCGACCGTGCGCGCGCTCGACCGGCTGCTCGTGCTCGATCGCGGCAAGGTGATCGAGGAAGGCAGCCACGACGCGCTGATCCGGATCGAAGGCGGCATCTATCGCCGGCTGTTCGAGCGGCAGGCGCTGGAGCTCGCGAAGGGGCTCGCCGATTCGCCGCGGCGCACGGCGGACGACGACACCGGGCCGCTGGGCGAGCCGGCCGAGGTGTGACCCAAGCGCATCGCGGCGCGCGTCGGCGGTGCGGTCATCACCGCCGGCGCGCGTCTGCACATGGATAATGGATCCGGATCGAGGCCGTGCCAGGTGCACGGCCTTTTTTACGTCATCGCCTCATGCCTGCCGCCTCGCAACTGCGCGCCGCGAGGTGTCCCTTTCCGGGATCCCTTATCATGTCGGCCAGCAAATTCGCGACAAGGGATCGACCATGTTTACAGGAATTGTCCAGGGCGTTGCCACCATCAAGACGATCGCCGATCACGGGGAACTGAGAACCTTCAGCATCGCATTCCCGGAGCGGTTTACCGACGACATCGAGATCGGCGCCAGCGTCTCGGTCGATGGCGTCTGCCTGACGGTGACGACCATCCATTCGCCGGAGCTGATCGACTTCGACGTGATGCTGCCGAGCCTGCGGATCACCACGCTGGCCGATCTCGTGACGGGCGCCCCCGTCAACGTGGAGCGGGCCGCGAAGGACGGCGCGGAGATCGGCGGGCATCCGCTGTCCGGCCATGTCGACTTCACCGGGACCATCCGGCACATCGCCGTGTCCGAACATAACCGGATGGTGCGCATCGGCGTGCCGGACGCCTTCAAGCGGTATGTGTTCGCAAAGGGCTATATCGCGATCAACGGCTGCAGCCTGACGGTGTCCGACGTCAACCGCGACGAAGGCTGGTTCGATGTCTGGCTGATTCCCGAAACGCGACGTGCGACGACCTTCGACGGGAAGGGCGTCAACGACACGGTCAACATCGAGATCGAGCGCAGCACGCAGGTGGTCGTCGATACGATCCGGGAATCGGTCAAGGAAACGCTCGGCGAACTGAACGGCGTCGTGACCGCATTGCTGGCGGAAAAAGGCATCGATATCGAGGAAGTGCTGGCGCGCCATGTCGCGCGCCTGCCGAAGCCGTAACGGGTGCCGGTACGCCAGGTGATCCGCTGGATCACCGCGTACCGCCCGCAACCGCATGCGAACCGTGTTCGCGCGAAGCCATCGACGCCACGATAAAGCGTTCGATGTCGGCCGCCACATGTTCGGGCGGGCCGTCGCTCGCAAACCGCTTGCAGTTCAGGCGCATGAACGCAGGGAACCGAGCGCGGATCTTGCGCATCTCGTCGGCTTCGTTCGCATGCAGATACGGCCGGGACACCTGCCGGGCCACGATCAGTTTCGCGCAGCGTTCGAGGTCGAACGACGGCAGCAGGAGCGCGGTGAATCTGCCCGCCTCGATGTCACGGCGAAGTGCCGGATAAGCCGGCGCGACATCGGCCGGATACAGCATGAAACCGGACGACACCGCGCAGATCGTGGGCGCCGACATCCCGCGCCTGAGTTGCTCGTACAGCCGGACGTTGTGCGACGCATACTCGGCATAGCCGCGCTCCCGGATGAAATCGGCAATGTTCCCGTGCGCGGCCAGGAAGCACCGATCCACATCGACGAACCGCCAGTTCAGGCGCGCCGCGACGATCTCCCCGACCGTGGTCTTGCCGGCGCCGCCCGGCCCGATCAGATGTACCCGCAACGACACGTTTCCCCTCCGGCATCGCATGCATCGCGTTCCCGCACGCACCGCGACGATTCAGCCTTCCGCGCCCGCATCATTCCGCCTCCGCCTGCGCACCCTTCCCCACCGCCACGCGCTGCGCGCGATAAATCCCCGCGTGCCCCGAGAACAGATACGCGACGACGCACGCGACGACCGCATACACGCCGATATCCGCGCCAAACAGTTCGATCGCCATGATCGTCGACGCGATCGGCGTATTCGCCGCGCCGGCGAATACCGCGACGAAGCCGAGCCCCGCGAGCACGGGCACCGGCAGCGCCAGCACCTGGCCGAGCGCGTTGCCGAGCGTCGCGCCGATGTAGAACAGCGGTGTCACTTCGCCGCCCTTGAACCCCGACGCGAGCGTGACGACGGTGAACGCGAACTTGCCTGCGAAATCGTAGAGCGGCAGCGGGCCATGAAACGCGGCCTCGATCGTCGGGATACCGAGGCCGAGATACTGCGGCACGTTCAGCACGGTGGCGGCCACGGCGACCAGCAGGCCGCCGAGCACCGGCTGCAGCGGCGCATAGCGGACGACGCGCCGGAACCACGCGGTCAGCGCATGCGTCGCAAACGCGAACAGCCGCCCGGCCACGCCGAACGCAATGCCCGCGACGACCGTCACGGCGAGCCCCGTCGCCGACACGGCCGGCACGAACGGAATCGCATAGGCCGTGTGATGCACGCCCCACGCACGGCAGACGACGTCCGCGACGATCGCGGAGGCGACGCAGGTCAGCAGCGCGTCGTACCGCACACGCCCGATCGCGAGCACCTCGAGCCCGAACACGGCGCCCGCGAGCGGTGTGCCGAACACCGACGCGAACCCGGCCGCGATGCCACCCATCAGCAGCACGCGGCGATGCTCGCGATCGAGGCGGAACACCTGCGTGACGCGATCGGCGAGCGCGCCGCCCATCTGCACGGCCGTGCCCTCGCGGCCGGCCGAGCCGCCGAACAGATGCGTGACGACGGTCGCGACGAGCACGAGCGGCGCCATCCGCTTCGGCACGAGCGCCTTCGGGTCGTGAATCTCGTCGATCAGCAGGTTGTTGCCGCGCGCGACGGACTGGCCGAAGCGATGGTAGATCCAGCCGGTCGCGAAACCGGCGGCCGGCAGCCCCCACAGCAGCCACGGGTGCGCCACGCGCGTGCCGGTCGCCCAGTCGAGCGCGATCAGGAACAACGCGGAAGCCGTGCCGGCCAGCGTGCCAAGCAGGACCGAAAGCGCGAGCCAGCGGCACACATAGCGCACGGTCGCGAGAAGATCGGCAGAAGTCGTGAAAAACATGATTTCCAGATTCGACGGAACATCAAAACCTGGGCGGTAGAAACCCGCATGGACGGCCTGCGACCTCCTGACGACCCAGGAACACGCAGGCATCATCAGCCGGGCGAACCGGCGGTTGAGGGCCGCATCGTGCGCAACGCGCCGCGTACGACCGCAGGGAGGCATGCCATCTCCGCTGGCCGCCATTGTACGCGACGCCGCGCGACGCCCGCAATGCGGCCAGCGGCGCACCGGAACGGGACGGCGTCGCGCGCCCTTCGAGCAGTGTCAGTCGCGCAGCGGGCGCGTGATCCGCGAAATCAGCTGGGGCGCGATCCGCTCGAGCGGCAGGATCGCCGACGCCGCACCGATCGCCGCGGCCGCCTTCGGCATCCCGTAGACGGCGCTGGTCGCCTCGTCCTGCGCGATCGTGTGGCAGCCCTTCGCGCGCATCGCCTTCAGGCCGAGCGCACCGTCGCGCCCCATGCCCGTCAGCAGCACGCCGAACGCCTCGCCCTGCCAGCCGTCGGCGACGCTGTTGAAGAACACGTCGATCGACGGCCGGTACGGTGTCTCGGCCGGATGCCGCGTGTAGCCGAGCACGCCGCGCGGCGACAGATACAGGTGATCGTTGGTCGCCGCGAGCAGCACCTCGCCGGCCTGCGGCACGCTGCCCTGCCGGGCGACGCGCACCGGCAGGCGCGTATAGCCGTCGAGCCACTCGGCCATCCCGAGCGCGAACGCCTGGTCGACGTGCTGGACGATCACGATCGCCGCCGGAAAGTCGGCCGGCAGCGCCCGCAACAACGCGGTCAGCGCGGTTGGCCCGCCCGCCGACGCGCCGATCGCGACGAGCGTCGGCTGGCCGCGCTCGGGCGTCGGCCCCGGCGGCACGAGCACCGCGGTGCGGCTTTCGAGCAGCCGGCCGATCTGGTCGATCTTCGCGAGCAGCGCCTGCGGCGACGCGTCGGCCGACAGCCCGAGCGCGAGCGTCGGCGTGTCGACTGCATCGAGCGCACCGGCGCCCATCGCCTCGTAGACCGACGACGTGTTCGCGCTGACGCTCGCCGTCACGATCAGGATCGCGCACGGCGCGCGCGCCATGATCCGGCGCGTCGCGGCGACGCCGTCGACCTTCGGCATCACGAGATCCATCAGCACGACATCGGGCGGATGCGCGACGCAGAAATCCACCGCCTCGTCGCCGTCGGTCGCGACCCACAGCACGCGGTGGTCCGTGCGCAGCGCGATCACGCGGCGCAGCGCCTCCACGGCCAGCGGCAGGTCGTTGACGATGCCGATGTTCATCCGCGCGCATCTCCGATCAGGTCGTGCACGGCATCGAGCAACGCTTCGTCGTGGAAGCTGCTCTTCGCGAGGTAGTAATCGGCGCCCGCATCGAGCCCGCGCCGGCGGTCCTCATCGCGATCCTTGTACGACACGATCATCACCGGCACGCGCTTGAGCATCGGATCGCTCTTGATCAGCGTGACGAGCTCGATGCCATCCATGCGCGGCATGTCGACGTCCGTGACGACCAGATCGAACGCATCGCTGCGCACCGCGTTCCAGCCCTCCATCCCGTCGACCGCGACCGTCACGTCATAGCCGCGCTTTTCCAGCAACTTGCGTTCGAGCTCGCGCACCGTCAGCGAATCGTCGACGACGAGCACGCGGCGGCGCCGGTCGGCCAGCGCAAGTTGCGGGTCGCGCGTGAGCCGCGCGAGTTGCCCGCCGCGCACGAGCTTGTCGACCGAGCGGATCATGTCTTCGACATCGACGATCAGCACCGGGTCGCCGTTCTCGAGCAGCGCGCCGGCCGCGATGTTCTGGATCTTGTGCAGACGGCTGTCGAGCGGCTGCACGACGAGCATCCGTTCGCCGAGGAAGCGGTCGACCGCGACGCCGTACAGCTCGGGCTCGCCGCCGACGACCACCACCGCCGTGCTCGTGCGCGCCGCATCGGGTTCGCCTGCGTCGAGCAGCTGGTGCGCGGCCACGAGGCCCGCGCGCCGGCCGTCGAACGGGAAATGCGGCTGCCCTTCGAGCACGTCGATATTGTCGTGCGGAAGTTCGAGCGTGCGGCGCACGTGCGCAAGCGGGAACGCATACGGTTCGCCGCCGACCTCGACGAGCAGGCTGCGGATCACCGACAGCGTGAGCGGCAACTGCAGCACGAAGCGCATGCCCGCGCCCGGCTCGTTGAAGATCCGCACCGCGCCGCGCACGCCGCGCACCATCTCCTGCACCGCGTCGAGGCCGACGCCGCGGCCCGACACGTCGGTTACCGCATCGCGCATCGAGAAGCCCGGCAGCAACAGGAATTCGAGCAGCTCGGGATCGGACAGCCGCGCGGCCGTCTCGTCGTCGGTCAGGCGCTGGCGCACGACGGCCGCGCGCAGCGCGTCCATGTCGACGCCCGGGCCGTCGTCGATCACGCTGACCAGCAGCGAGCCGGCGCTGTGGCGCGCCTCCAGCGTCACGCTCGCCTCGGCCGGCTTGCCGCGCGCGCGCCGTGCTTCCGGCGAATCGACACCGTGATCGATGGCGTTGCGCAGCAGGTGGCCGAGCGGCGCGTCGAGCAGGTCGAGGATGTCGCGATCGACCTGCGTGCCCTCGCCGACGATCGAGAAACGCACCTGCTTGCCGAGCGAGCGCGCGAGATCGCGGACGATGCGCGGGTACGCGCGCGTCGCATCGCCGAACGGCCGCATCCGGCACTGCAGCGCCTCGTCATAAAGCTGCTCGGCGATATGCGTGCTGCGCCGCTCGAAACGGTCGAATTCGTCCATGCGCTCGGCGAGCGAACGCTGCAGGTCGTTCAGCATGTGCCGCACTTCGTTCATCGACGCAAGCATGCCCGCGTCGAGATCGTCGGCGAATTGTTCGTACATCAAATCGAGCGAGCGGGCCGCGTCGCGCTGCGCGCGCTTCACGCGCAGCATCGATTCGGCGAACGGCTTGAGCCAGCGCGATTCGACCAGCGATTCGCCGGACAGACTCAGCAGCCGGTTCAGCGTGTCCGCCCGCACGCGGCGCATCGCGCCGGCGCCGGCCACGCGGCCGGCCTGGGCCGGATCGGGCACCGTGCCCGACACGGCGAGCGGCGGCACGGTGGCGCCGGCCCCGACGGGCTCGTTCGCGGCACCGTCGTGCTCGCGATACGGCGGCACGATCGACGGCGGCATCGGCGGCGGGACGGCGGCCGGCGCCTGCATCGTCTGCGCGCCATCGGCACCCGTCAGTGCTGCCGCGAACACGTCGATCTCCGTCTGCGACACGGGCGGCCCCTGCGGATCGCCGACGCGCACCAGCAAATCGACACCAGCCAGCAATACGTCGACGTGCGTGGCCGTCAGCGCGATCGTGCCGGACTGCGCGGCGACGAAGCACTCTTCCATCCGCCCCGCAATCTCGACGCCGAGCGGCACGCCGACGATGCGCGCGGCGCCCTTCAGCGAATGCGCGGCACGCATGCATGCCTCGAGCGCGACGGAATCGGGCTCGCCCGATTCGAGCGCGAGCAGCCGCTCGGACAGCGCCTGGGTCTGCGTGCGCGTCTCCTCGCGATACAGCTCGAGCAGCGACAGGTGGCTCAGGTCGTCATCGCCGCTCATCGCATGCTCCGTGTCACGGCGTCGAACAGGCGGTCGTCGTCGAGCAGGCCCACCGACTTGCCGCGCCACGACAGCACGCCGCGCGACAGGCCGGCGCTCGCGCGCCCGACCGTCGCCGGCACCGGCACCCAGTCGGATGCGCCGAAGCGCAGCACGCCCTCGACTTCGTCGACCGGGAATACGACCGGCTCGCCCTGGTGCGCCGCCACCAGCAGCCGCGTGAAGCGGCCATCGCCGCCGCCGTTGCCGCCCTTGCCGGCGTCGAGGCCGAGCAGTGCGCCGATCGAGATCGCGATGCGCAGCGTGCCGCGGATGTTGACCACGCCGCGCACGGCCGAATTACGGCGATGCGGCAGCGAATGGATCGGGCGCGTGCCGGCAATCTCGCGCAGCACGCCGATCGGCAGCGCGAGCCATTCGTCGGCCACCCGGAACGCCAGCGCCGCATGGTGCGTATCGGTGTCGGCATCGCGCACGTGCGGCGCGCCGGACGCACTCATCCGGCGCGTGGCGTCGGCCATCTCGGCCCCGTCGAGCGGACGCTCGAGCAGCTTCGCCGCGTGATACGCGTACACCGGGCAGTTCAGGCAGCGCAGGCAGTCGTTCAACCGCTCGCACGAACGGTCGCCGCGCGTGCCGATCCGGTTCCAGCAATCGTCGACGTCGATCGTCGTCTCGTCAATGGCAGCGGCGGCGCGGTTCATGAGTTCCTCTGGTCATCGCGATATCGGTCCCCAACCCCTAGTTTTGTCAGCCGGCCGAGCGCCGTGCGCGCTCGAGCAGCCATTGCGCGCCCGCGCGATCGCCGCCGACGTCGAGCAGCGTCGCAAGATGGGTCAGCGCTTCGTGGTGCGTGGGCCGCAGGTACAGCGCCTTCCGGTAGAAGTCGCCGGCTTCCGCGGCGCGTCCGCGCGCATCCGCGATCAGCCCGTTCAGGTAGAACGCATCGGCATGCGGCCCGACGCGCGCCGAGAACTGCGCAAGCACGCGCTCGGCCTCGTCGAACGCGCCGGCATTCGCCAGCGCCTGCGCCTCTTCCAGCGTCGGCGCGGCGCTTTCGGCGA
>NZ_JAAGPM010000050.1:0-53518 GCF_017104865.1 Burkholderia sp. Ac-20349 | reverse complement strand
GGCGTCGCGCCGCCGGATCCCACCGCGGCGTCCGGCGCGCTCGGCGCGGCGCTCGGCCGAGCCTGACGAACAAGGGGCCGAACACGCGCCGGCAGCCCTTGCCGCGCGGGCCCGCAACACGCTGCCGACAGCGCCCGCGCGCGTGTTAGAGTGCCGTGTGATCCGTGCGCGCCGTTGCCAGCGCGGTGCGGCGTTGCTTGTTGATCGCGGCTCGGTCAGGCCGCGGCGTCTTTGCTAAAATTCAAACCATGTCAAAGCCTTCCGATCGCATCAATCTCACCAACCAGTTCCTGATCGCCATGCCTAACATGGCCGATCCGACGTTCTCGGGAACGGTGGTCTATCTTTGCGATCACAGCGAGCGCGGTGCGCTCGGCCTCGTCATCAATCGTCCTACCGACATCGACCTCGAATCGTTGTTCAACCGCATCGACCTGAAGCTCGACATCGAGCCGCTGCTGCACATCCCGGTGTACTTCGGCGGCCCGGTCCAGACCGAGCGCGGTTTCGTGCTGCACGAGCCGGTGGAGGGTGCGAGCTACAACTCGTCGATGTCCGTCGAGGGCGGGCTGGAGATGACCACGTCGAAGGACGTGCTCGAGGCGGTCGCGACGGGCACCGGCCCGAAGCGCTTCCTGCTGACGCTTGGCCATGCGGGCTGGGGGGCCGGGCAGCTCGAGGAAGAAATTTCCCGCAACGGCTGGCTGACCGTGGCCGCCGATCCGCGCATCGTGTTCGACACGCCGGCCGAAGAGCGCTTCGAAGCCGCACTCGGCCTGCTCGGCGTCAGCTCGTCGATGCTGTCCGGCGAAGCAGGGCACGCATGAGTGGCGCGAGTGCGCGCGATGCGACGCTCCTCGCGTTCGACTACGGCGAAAAGCGTATCGGCGTCGCGATCGGCAATGCGCTGACGCGCTCGGCCCGTGCGCTCGTCGTGATCCAGAACCTGAACCGCGAACACCGCTTCAAGGCGGTCGGCGACCTGCTGGCCGAATGGCGGCCGGACGCGCTCGTCGTCGGCCTGCCGATGCATCCGGACGGCACGCCGCACGACATGACGCAGCAGGCGAAGCGCTTCGGCAACCAGCTGAACGGCCGCTTCGGGCTGCCCGTCACCTGGGTCGACGAGCGCTATTCGTCGGTCGAGGCCGAGGCCGGGCTGCGCGAGCGCAACGTGCGCGGCCGCGCCCGGGCCGAGATGCTCGATGCCGAGGCCGCGCGCGTCATCCTTCAACAGTATCTCGATCAATTGTCCGACCATGAGCACCATTGACGCCGAGGCGCTTTACCGCGTCCTGCTCGACCAGATCCGCGCCGCGTACGGCACGGCTTTCGCCGAACCGGGCGGCCCGCGGCTCGCCGGCATTCACAGCGGCGGCGCGTGGCTTGCCGAGCGCCTCGCGCGCGATCTCGGCGCGCCGGCGTTCGGCGTCGTGAACGTCGCGCTGCACCGCGACGACTACGCGAAGAAGGGGCTGCACAGCCAGGCCAGCCCGACGTCGCTGCCGTTCGAGGTCGACGGCGCGCGCATCGTGCTCGTCGACGACGTGCTGTACACCGGGCGCACCGTGCGCGCGGCACTCAACGAGCTGTTCGACTACGGCCGTCCTGCCGCGGTCGAGCTCGCGGTGCTCGCCGATCGCGGCGGCCGCGAACTGCCGGTCGCCGCACGCTTCGCGGGCGGCGCGCTCGACGTGCCGGCCGATGCGACGCTCGTGCTCGCGCGCGACGATGCGCAGTTCACGCTGCGCGTCGAGGCGTACGGCGCCTGAACGACACGCGAACCGTATCCCGGGTCGCCGGTTTGCACCGCGGCCCGTTTGTATAGTTGGAATCACGCACACCATGACCACCGACACCACTGGCCGCACCGGCAATCCCGCTGCGGCCGCGAGCCCCGACCGGTTTCGCTACGGCTTCCTGAAGGGCAACCCGCAGCTCACGAAAAACGGCGAGCTGAAGCACCTGCTGTCGATCGAGGGCCTGCCGCGCTCGATCGTCAACCACATCCTCGATACGGCCGAGCAGTTCGTCAGCGTGACGGACCGTGAAGTGAAGAAGGTGCCGCTGCTGCGCGGCAAGTCCGTGTTCAACCTGTTCTTCGAGAACTCGACGCGCACGCGCACGACCTTCGAGATCGCCGCGACGCGCCTGTCGGCCGACGTGCTGAACCTGAACATCAACGCGTCGTCGACGAGCAAGGGCGAATCGCTGCTCGACACGATCAACAACCTGTCGGCGATGCATGCCGACCTGTTCGTCGTGCGTCACGCGTCGAGCGGCGCACCGTACCTGATCGCCGAGCACTGCGCGCCGCACGTGCACGTGATCAACGCCGGCGACGGCCGCCATGCGCACCCGACGCAGGGCCTGCTCGACATGTACACGATCCGTCACTACAAGCGCGACTTCACGAAGCTGCGCGTGGCGATCGTCGGCGACATCCTGCATTCGCGCGTCGCGCGCTCCGACATCCATGCGCTCACCACGCTCGGCGTGCCGGAAGTGCGCGCGATCGGCCCGCGCACGCTGCTGCCGGGCGGTCTCGAGCAGATGGGCGTGAAAGTGTTCCACAACCTCGACGAAGGGCTGAAGGGCGTCGACGTGATCATCATGCTGCGCCTGCAGAACGAGCGGATGAGCGGCGCGCTGCTGCCGTCCGCGCAGGAATACTTCAAGACCTGGGGCCTGACGCCCGAGCGCCTCGCGCTCGCCGCGCCCGACGCGATCGTGATGCACCCGGGCCCGATGAACCGCGGCGTCGAGATCGATTCGCAGGTCGCCGACGGCCCGCAGTCGGTGATCCTCAACCAGGTCACGTTCGGCATCGCCGTGCGGATGGCGGTGATGGGCATCGTCGCCGGCAACAGCGACTGAGCCCGCTTTCGCGCATCCCTATTCACGCAATCAACGCATTCACAGACAGCGCATGAAGATTCATATCAAAGGCGGCACGCTGATCGACCCGGTCGCCGGTACCGAGCAACAGGCCGACGTATTCGTCGCAGGCGGCAACATCGCCGCGCTCGGCACGGCGCCGGCCGGTTTCAACGCAGACAGGACGATCGACGCGTCGGGCCTGATCGTCGCGCCCGGCCTCGTCGACCTGTGCGCGCGGCTGCGCGAGCCCGGCTACGAGCACAAGGCGACGCTCGCGTCCGAGATGGCCGCGGCCGTCGCGGGTGGCGTCACGACCCTCGTGTGCCCGCCGGATACCGACCCCGTGCTCGACGAGCCGGGCCTCGTCGAGATGCTCAAGTTTCGCGCGCGCAACCTGCACCAGGCGAACGTGCATCCGCTCGGCGCGCTGACGGTCGGCCTCAAGGGTGAAGTGATCACCGAGATGGTCGCGCTGACCGAGTCCGGCTGCGTCGGCTTCACGCATGCCAACGTGCCGGTGCGCGACACGCAGGTGCTGCTGCGTGCGCTGCAATACGCGAGCACCTACGGCTACACCACGTGGCTGCGCCCGCAAGACGCCTTCATCGGCCGCGGCGGCGTCGCTGCCAGCGGCGCGCTGGCGTCGCGGCTCGGGCTGTCCGGCGTGCCGGTCGCGGCCGAGACGATCGCGCTGCACACGATCTTCGAACTGATGCGCGTGACGGGCGCACGCGTGCACCTTGCGCGGCTGTCGTCGGCGGCGGGCCTCGCGCTCGTGCGCGAGGCGAAGGCCGAGGGGCTGCCCGTGACCTGCGACGTCGGCGTGAATCACTTGCACCTGATCGACGTCGACATCGGCTACTTCGATTCGCAGTTCCGGCTCGATCCGCCGCTGCGCAGCGAGCGCGATCGCGAAGCGATTCGCGTGGCGCTCGCCGACGGCACGATCGACGCGATCTGCTCCGACCACACGCCGGTCGACGACGACGAAAAGCTGCTGCCGTTCGGCGAAGCGACGCCGGGCGCGACGGGGCTCGAACTGCTGCTGTCGCTGACGCTGAAGTGGGCGGACGAGACGCGCACGCCGCTCGCGCAGGCGCTGCGCCGCATCACGTCCGCACCGGCCGACGTGCTGCAGCTGCCGGCCGGCCGCCTGGCCGAAGGCAGTGCGGCCGACCTGTGCGTGTTCGACCCGCGCGCGCACTGGCGTGTCGAGCCGCGTGCGCTGAAGAGCCAGGGCCACAACTCGCCGTTCCTCGGCTACGAACTGCCCGCCTGCGTGCGCACGACGCTCGTCGCCGGGCAGATCGCGTTCGAGCGCCCCTGAACCACGCCGGACCTTCGCCATGATTGCCCTTCGCAAGCTGCGTCTCGTTTTTCACCTGTTGCGCGGCATGGCGATCGTCGCGCTGCGTTTTTCGCATGTCACGCCCGCGCGGCGCGCCGAGATGACGCGCCGCTGGACGCTCAAGATGCTGCGGATCTGCGGGATGCGACTCGTCGTGCACAACGACAGCGCGCGGCTCGACGCGAGCGCGCTCGTGGTCGGCAATCACGTGTCGTGGCTCGATATCTACGCGGTCAACGCGTGGCGGCCGACGCCGTTCGTGTCGAAGGCCGAGGTGCGGCAGTGGCCGGTCGTCGGCTGGCTCGCCGAGAAGCTCGACACCGTGTTCCTGCAGCGCGAGAAGCGCACCGAGGCGATGCGGGTCATGCACGAGATGGCCGAGCGCCTGCGCAACGGCGGGCTGATGTGCGTGTTTCCGGAAGGGACGACGACCGACGGGCAGGAACTGCTGCCGTTCCATGCGAACCTGTTCCAGTCCGCGGTATCGGCCGGCTGCGCGGTGCAGCCGATTTGCCTGATGTACGAGGATGCGCAGCGGCGGCAGTCGGTCGCGCCGGCCTACACGGGCGAGCTGGCGCTCGGCAAGTCGCTCGACATGGTGTTGCGCGGCGGCCCGCTCGTCGTGCACCTGTACGTGTGCGATCCGATCGCGCCGGGTGGCGACCGGCGGGCGACGTCCGCGGCGGCACGCGACGCGATCGCGGCCGCGCTCGCGACGCTGCAGGCGAATGTCGGCAAGCCGACGGCCGAGTCGCTCGCGGAACTGGCCAGGCATGCGTATCCGGCGACCGAGATCGGCGCCGGCGCGGCAGCCGACGAGGCGGCCGACGCACCCGTGCCGGGGCGCGAAGGTTGACGCGCCTCCCGGCCCCGCGAATCAGCCGGTAATCACTCTCCGCCCGGCGCGCGGCACGCGTCGCACTGCACCTGCGTGACCGTGCGCTGCGCCGGATCGGCCGTCAGCCGCACGGCCGACAGCTGGTTACCCCACACGCACCCCGAATCGAGCGCGACGACGTTGTCGCGCAGCATCAGGCCGAGCGCGGCCCAGTGCCCGAACACGACCGTCACGTTCTCCGTGCGGCGTCCCGGTACGTCGAACCACGGCAGGTAGCCGGGCGGTGCGTTGTCGGGGCCGCCGTTCGCCTTGAATTCCATCGTACCGTCGGGGGTGCAGAAGCGCAGGCGCGTGAATGCGTTGAACGCGACGCGCATCCGGTCGCGTTTCTTCAGATCCGGGCTCCATTGATACGGCTCATTGCCGTACAGCTTCTGCAGCGTGTCGCGCCAGTCGGGCGCGCGCAACGCGCGCTGGAGTTCGTCGGCGAGTTCCAGCACGAGCGTGGCATCCCACTGCGGCAGCATGCCCGCATGCACGAGCAGCATCCCGTGCTCCGCATGCACGAACGGGCGGTGGCGGACCCAGTCGAGCAGCGCGTCGGCGTCGGGCGCGTCGAGAATCTCGCCGATGGTGTCGCCCGGGCGTTCGGTGCGCAGGCCGGCGGAGACCGCAAGCAGATGGAGATCGTGATTGCCGAGCACGACGGTCGCGCGCGGGCCAAGGTCGACGAGTGCTCGCAGCGAGGCGAGGGAGTCCGGGCCGCGGTTGACGACGTCGCCGGCGATCCACAGCGGCGTGTCGGCGGGGGCTGCAAGCTTGTCGAGCAAAGACTGGAAAGCCGAATGGCAGCCCTGGATGTCGCCGATGGCGATGGGGGGTGAAAGCATGAGGGTCGGATCGTGACGAGTCTGGGTGAGCTGAGAAAGCATCATTCAAATACGCGTGCGGCGCAACGGACGTTCCGCATCGGGCCGTTTGCGTGGCACAGGATTCTTGTGGCGCAAAGGGCCGGGGCGCTGTATCAAGTTGTTAGCGGCATGGAGTTGGCGCCGGCTGGATTCCTATAATTGGCATTTTCGCTCCGAAATTAACATCTCGTGACTTGGCCGGTCATGGCGACCGGTTAAAATGCCGGGCCTGATCGGCCGAGACTTGGCCACTGTGACATGACAAGAAGTGCGAAGTGCGCCTGTCAGGCGCGCCGCACATGATTATTACTAGAGGACGTTTCATGATCCTGGTTACCGGCGGCGCGGGTTTTATCGGTGCCAATTTCGTACTCGACTGGATGGCAGCTTCTGGCGAGGCCGTGCTCAATGTCGACAAGCTGACCTATGCGGGTAACCTGCGTACGCTGGCCCCGCTGAACGAGAATCCGGATCATGTGTTTGCCCGTGTCGACATCTGCGATCGCGCGGCACTCGATGCGCTGTTTGCCGAGCACAAGCCGCGTGCCGTGATCCACTTTGCCGCCGAAAGCCACGTCGACCGCTCGATCCACGGGCCGGCCGATTTCGTGCAGACCAACGTCGTCGGCACGTTCACGCTGCTCGAAGCGGCACGCATGCACTGGAACGGCCTGGACGATACCGACAAGGCGGCGTTCCGCTTCCTGCACGTGTCGACCGACGAGGTGTTCGGGTCGCTGTCCGCGACCGATCCGCAGTTCTCGGAAACGACGCCTTACGCGCCGAACAGCCCCTATTCGGCGACGAAGGCGGGCTCCGACCACCTCGTGCGTGCGTACCACCACACGTACGGCCTGCCGACGCTCACGACGAACTGCTCGAACAACTACGGCCCGTACCAGTTCCCGGAGAAGCTGATCCCGCTGATGATCGCGAACGCGCTCGCGGGCAAGCCGTTGCCGGTCTACGGCGATGGCCAGAACGTGCGCGACTGGCTGTACGTCGGCGACCACTGCAGCGCGATCCGCGAAGTGCTCGCGCGCGGCGTGCCGGGCGAGACGTACAACATCGGCGGCTGGAACGAGAAGAAGAACCTCGACGTCGTGCACACGCTGTGCGACCTGCTCGACGCCGCGCGGCCGAAGGCAGCGGGTTCGTACCGCGACCAGATCACCTATGTGAAGGACCGTCCGGGCCACGACCGCCGCTATGCGATCGACGCGCGCAAGCTAGAGCGCGAACTCGGCTGGACGCCCGCCGAGACGTTCGAGACGGGGCTCGCGAAGACCGTCCGCTGGTATCTCGACAACCAGGCGTGGGTGGACGAGGTCGCGTCCGGCGATTACCGCAAGTGGGTCGAAACCAATTACGCGCAACGCACGTGAGGGTCTGATCGATGGCACGTAAGGGCATTATTCTCGCCGGCGGCTCGGGCACGCGGCTGTATCCGATTACGCACGTCGTATCGAAGCAATTGCTGCCGGTGTACGACAAGCCGATGATTTACTACCCGCTGTCGACGCTGATGATCGCGGGCATTCGCGACGTGCTGATCATCTCGACGCCGCAGGACACCCCGCGCTTCGAGGCGATGCTCGGCGACGGCAGCCAGTGGGGGATGAACATCCAGTATGCGGTGCAGCCGTCGCCCGACGGGCTTGCCCAGGCGTTCATCATCGGCAGGGACTTCGTCGGCAACGATCCGTCCGCGCTGATTCTCGGCGACAACATCTTCTACGGGCACGACCTCGCGAAGCAGCTCGAGCGGGCCAGCACGAAGGAGGCCGGCGCGACCGTGTTTGCCTATCACGTGCAGGATCCCGAGCGCTACGGCGTGGTCGAATTCGACCGCGCGTTCCGGGCGGTATCGATCGAAGAGAAGCCGGCCGTGCCGCGCTCGAGCTACGCGGTGACGGGGCTCTATTTCTACGACCGGCAGGTGTGCGATATTGCCGCCGACATCAAGCCGTCGGCGCGCGGCGAACTCGAGATCACGGACGTCAACTCGCGTTATCTGGCGGCCGGTGAGCTCGACGTCGAGATCATGGGGCGCGGCTACGCGTGGCTCGATACGGGCACGCACGATTCGCTGATCGAGGCGGCGACCTTCATCGCGACGCTGCAAAAGCGGCAAGGGCTGGTCGTGGCATGCCCTGAGGAAATCGCCTATCGGATGCGCTGGATCGACGCGGAACAAGTGCTGGCGCTGGCACGACCGCTGGCGAAGAACGCTTACGGTAAATACCTGCAACACATTCTCGACGACCAATTGGCATGGCCATCCAAGTAACCGAAACGGCATTGCCGGAAATCAAGATCATCGAGCCGAAGGTGTTCGGCGATGCGCGCGGGTTCTTTTACGAGAGCTTCAATGCGCGCGAGTTTGCCGAACAGGTCGCGCCGGACGTGACGTTCGTGCAGGACAATCATTCGCGATCGGCGAAGGGTGTTCTGCGCGGGCTGCATTATCAGATCCAGCATGCGCAAGGGAAGCTCGTACGGGTCGTGGAGGGCGAAGTGCTCGACATCGCGGTCGATATCCGGCGCAGCTCGCCGAATTTCGGCAAGTGGGTCGGCGTACTGCTGTCGGAAGCCAATCATCGGCAGCTGTGGGTGCCGCCCGGCTTTGCGCACGGCTTCGTGGTGTTGTCCGACTCCGCGCAGTTCCTGTACAAGACGACCGACTACTGGTATCCCGAACACGAGCGCAGCCTGCTGTGGAACGATCCCGCGCTGGGTATCGACTGGCAGCTCGATGGCGAACCGGTGCTTGCGGCGAAGGACGCCGCCGGCAAGCCGCTCGCGGAGGCCGACGTGTATGAGTGACGCACGGCGGATTCTCGTGACGGGGGTGGGCGGGCAGGTCGGGTTCGCGCTCGCCCGTTCGCTGCAGGGGCTCGGCCGTGTCGTCGCGGTAGACCGTGCCGCACTCGACCTGGCCGATCCGGACCGGATTCGGGCGGTGGTGCGCGACGTGCGGCCCACGCTGATCGTCAATCCCGCGGCCTACACGGCGGTCGACCAGGCAGAGCGTGACGAGGACGCGGCAATGCGTATCAACGCGACCGCGCCGGGCGTGCTGGCCGAGGAGGCGAAGGCGCTGGGCGCTGCGTTGATCCATTACTCGACCGACTATGTGTTCGACGGTGCGAAGGCCTCGCCGTATGTCGAGACCGATACGCCCGCGCCGCAGAATGTCTACGGAAGCTCGAAGCTCGCGGGCGAGCGTGCGATCGAAGCCGTCGGCGCGGCCGCGATCGTATTTCGTACCAGCTGGGTGTATGGCGCGCGTGGACGCAACTTCCTGCTGACGATGCTGCGGCTCGCGGCGGAACGCCGGGAGTTGAAGATCGTTGCCGATCAGATCGGTGCGCCGACCTGGGCGAACACGATCGCCACGATGACCGCGCACGTCGTCGCGCAGGCGCTTGCCGCCGACGATGCGCCCGCGTGGTGGGCGTCCCGTTCGGGCGTCTATCATCTGACGGCCGGTGGCGAAACCTCGTGGCATGGTTTTGCGAGCGCGATCGTCGAGCTCGCCGCGCTTGAGGCGCGTCCGTTGGTCCTGCCGATTCCGTCGTCGGAATATCCGACACCCGCCGTGCGCCCGGCGAACTCGCGCTTGTCGAACGAAAAGCTCTTGCGGACGTTCGGGCTTGCCGCACCGGACTGGCGCGATGCACTGGCGCTTTGCCTCGCCGAAATCCGGCGGGACTGAGCGCTTGCCGGACCGCGCGTCATCGCGGTCCGCTCACGGGCATTCCGGGTCGGTCAGGCCGTGCCGTCGGCCTGGAGAGGGTGATCCTCGTGCTTCCCGACGATGGGGAAAATCTGCTCCGGCATGTGCGGGAGCAGCCCTTCGCTCGCATTGCTCTGTCCCAGGGAGCCCATTTCCTTCACGCGGATGATGTGGACGGTATCCGGCACGATCCGGTGTGCGACGTCGGACCAAAGCGTTTCGATGTTCCAGGTCCAGTCCTCGATCCCGAGCCCCATCGACTTCACGACAGGCTTGTACGGGAACCGCTGGTAAATGCTGCGGTGCGCGAAAATGTTGGCTGACCAGACGTTGTTCAGGAACAGCGAGTTGCGATCGAAGCCTTCCTCGTCGCTTGCCCGGTGGCGGAAGTGGAACGATTGGGCCAACGGGTGCGGCAGATGGTTCATCGAGTGCCGGTCGTAATCGCTCTCGTGGAAATAGAACAGACTTTCGGGGTGCCAGATGGAGCGGGCTTCGGCCGGCTCGTCGCGCGAGCACGCAAATGCGCGCGTCAGCCATTGGCTGCCCCACAGGTCGTCGCCATCGAGAAAGGCGAGATATTCGCCGCTTGCCACTTCGACGCCTTTGTTTCTCGTCAGGCCCAGGTCGCCGCACGAGACGACGTCGAGTGCATCCAGCCACGCGCCGCGCTGTTTCACGATGTCGAGCGTCTGCGGGTCGGGGTTGTCGAGCAACGCTCGTGCTTCGATACGCAAGCCCGATTCGCGCGCGACGCTCACCAGTCGATGCATGCTCGCCAGAGCCGGAATCGCAAATGCCGCCTCTTTGTGGAAAACGATGAAGACGGAAATGTCAGTCACTTTCTAGTCCGAAGATGGTCTTGACGTTCTGCGAGTAGGCGGCAGGGGAGTGGCGGGCGACCACCTGCTGGTACGCGGCACCGATCATGCGTTCGACTTCCGCGCCGGTCGATCCGCACACCGCGTCCATCGCCGTGCTGAATGCGGCGGCCGTTTCGACGGCGTGGTGCTGGTGGCCGACGAACTTGACGGCCGAGTCGTCGAACGTACCGCGCAGCCCGCCGACGTCCGCCAGGATCATCGGCAGCGCATGCTGGCTCATTTCCAGCACGATGTTGGGCATGCCTTCGAACAGGCTGGTGAAGATGAAGCCGTCGTAGTCGACGAAGTCCGCGGCCGGCACGTTTTCGAGCACGCCCTTGTGATGAATGTTCGGCGCGGAGAGGCCCAGTTGCGCAATGCTGCCGTGAACGGGGCCGTACACGTCGAATTCGTCCGAGCGGCGCAGTTGCGCGAGCGCGGCCAGGATCTCGGTGCCCTTGAACGGTTCGACGCGGGAAACCCACAGCCAGCGCCGATGCCGGTCGGGGTTGGCCCAGCGCGGCGCGCGGCGCGCCAGGCGCGCGGCGAATGTCGTCTCGTCGACCAGCATGGCCTTGGCCGGCAACTCCACGACTCCGGGGCCGCGAATGCCGCCCCACATGCGCTCGAGCGTATCGGCCATGCGTGCGTTGTCGGTCAGTGCCGCGGCATAGGACAGCGTACGGCGCGGGAAGCGTGCGCCGTAAGGGGCACCGATGCCGTTGACGCCGAGGCTGAAGAACGTGCAGAAGATCTTCGCGTACTGGGACAGGCCGCGGCCGAACTGGGCAACCGCGTCAAGACCGACCCGGCTGTTGTTGATGATGATCGTATTGGGCCGAAGGGCGTTGAGAAAACGGGCGAATACGGTCGCACTGGCGTGGCCCGGGCCGCATGCGTCACGCCAGAACAGCACCTCGTGCCGCTTGAGGGGCGCGAGGATGTTCAGCGCTTCCCAGCCGGCGGATTCCTTTTCGTTTGCCTCGGTCACCACCACGAGGATCGGTTCGGCGACCGAATCGCCGAGCGTCTGCACGAGGTCGGCCACGTATTTTTCGGCACCGCCGGTACACAGGAACGGCGTCGCGACGACCGTACGCGGCACCACCGACAGCGATTCGAAGATTCTCGACACGTGAACGCCGTCGCGAGCCAGCAGGTCGGTTGCGTCGAATTCGCGAAGATTGCCGATCGCTTTCGCGCCGGCCGCCACGATCCCGAGATCGAATTCGGCCTGTTCGGCGATCTGATCGAGGATGCGCCCGATGGGACGACGCACCCGGACCGCGACGGGGCGCCCCTTCCAGTGGAAGTACTGCCACGACGCGCCTTCGATATGATCCATGTCGCCGATCACGACGTCCGTGCGCGGTGCCATCGAGCGACCTTCGTCGATGCCCCACTTCAGCCAGTGTTCGACGGGGTCGACGCCGGCGGCCTTGACGTCCGGATTGTTGAACAGATAGGCGTCGCGATCGAATTTTTCTTCGACGAACGCTCGAAATCGTGCGTCGTTTCCCGGCTCGTGGTCGCCTTGCGACGGAGCCGTGCCGTTGGGGCTGGCGGCCGTGTTGCTACGGGCGGGCCCGCGGCCCGCCGTCATGCGATGTCGCAGCCGCGACAGAACACGCTTGGAGAGGCGGGCAGTACCTTGAATCGTCAGTTTCATGTGATGAATGCGCAGCCTCGAACGAGAACACGTTAACACACCGGATACACGGAATGTCGGCCTCGATCGGCAGAGGCGGCAAGTGACAACGGCCGAGATTGTACATGACCGCTGATGCGCCTTTTCCGCGAATGCCCCCGTCCGGTGCGTGCGGTCAGGGGGGCGGCTGGCCTGGGCGGGCCGCGGCAGGCACGGACGTCGCGGGAACGCCGCCAGGACGCAACTCGACAGGCCGTGAAACACCTTTTAACATTATCCGCTGAGTCATTCATGCGACAATGCCGCCTTTGTCGGGCCTACCGTCAGGTGGTCGAACCGGTTCAGATAGTCCAAGTGGTTCAACGGGCCGGGTGTCGGCGGTAATGGCCTGATCGCAATGCGTTTGCGTCTCTCCTCGACTCGAGAGTCGTCCATTCGCACGGGTGTCTCGTGGTGTATGAGAGGCAGCCGTGGCGGGAGCGGGAGCACCCTGTCGTCCGGGGGCTGCTCATGTCGTTTCCAGTGCCGGCTCCAGCGCCGGCCAGGCAGCTGCAACGCGAGCGGCTGTCCCGGGACGCCGCCGCTTTGTATCCCGTCCCTCGTTCAGGCGAGCAGACATGACAGAACCCCTCTTTCCCCCCGGTCACCCTTTGGAATCAATGTCCAGTCTGAGCACAACCGACCTACCTTGTATCGATATTTCCATCGTTACATACAATTCCGAGCGCTGGCTTGCAGGTTTCTGGGAGAGTCTCGTCGCGCAGCAGTATCCGCTCGACAAGATCACGGTGTTGATCCGTGACAACGGTTCGAAGGATCGCACCGTCGAGGTGCTGCGCGACCTGTTCGCGCGATTCGGCGAGCGGTTCCGGTCGGTGTCGCTGGACGTGGGCGCAAACGTCGGCTTCGGCGCAGGGCACAACGCCAACCTTGCGGCGGGCCAGTCGGATTTCTTTCTGGTCACCAACGTCGACCTGACGTACGAGGCGGATGCCATCGAGCGCGCGGTGCGCCGCGCCGTCGCCGACGACGCGCGGGTCGCGGGCTGGGAGTTCAGGCAAAAGCCGTACGAGCATCCGAAGTACTACGATCCCGTCACGCTCGAGGTGAGCTGGGCGTCAAGCGCGTGCATGCTGTTCCGGCGCAGCGCGCTGGAACAGGTCGGGGGTTACGAGTCGCGCTTGTTCATGTACGGCGAAGACGTCGAGCTTTCGTATCGCCTTCGCGATCGAGGCCATCTCATCAAGTACTGCGTCGACGCCGTGTGCTGGCACTACACGTATGAAACCGCGAACGAGCTGAAGCCGGTGCAGTTTTTCGGCAGCACGCGGGCGAACGTCCTGTTGCGCATGCGGTACGGCACGCTGCGCCAGATCGTCGGCGGGCTTGCGATGTATCTCGGGTTGTTCATGATCCCGCTGCCGATCCAGGGGCGCATCAAGGGCCTGTTTGCGAACCTGATGACGATCCTGCGCGACGGATTCTATTTCCTGCGCACGCGCAAGCAGTCGGACATCACGTTCTCGTTCCGCGGTTGGGACTACGAGCAATCTCGCGAAGGGGCGTTTCAAACGTTCGAGCACGTGCCGGCGGACGCGCCGCTCGTGAGCATCGTGGTGCGTACGTGTGCGGGGCGTCTGGGCAAGCTGAAAGAGGCCGTGCAGTCGGTCGTGCATCAGACTTACCCGAACGTCGAACTCGTGGTGGTGGAGGACGGCTCGGATACCGCGCAGTCGTTCGTCGAAGCCGTTCGGGCATCGGGCGCGCTTGCGCGGGTGCAGTACCACCCGATTCCGAAAGCAGGGCGCTGTGTCGCCGGCAACGTCGGGCTCGAGGCGTCGACCGGCAAGTACGCGTGTTTCCTCGATGACGACGACCTGCTGTTTGCCGACCACGTCGAAGTGCTGGCGCGCAAGCTCGACAGCCGTCCGGATCTGGCCGGCGCGTATGCGCTCGCGTTCCAGGTGGATACGGAAATCGTCAGCCATGATCCGTGGGTTTACCGGGTTGCCAGCCGCTACGTAGCGTACCGCGAGGGTTTCTCGCGGGCGGCGATCTGGCATCACAACTTCATTCCGATTCAGGCGATTCTGTTCCGGCGCTCGCTGTTCGAGCAGTACGGCGGGTTCAACGTGCAGCTGGATCGCCTCGAGGACTGGGACTTGTGGGTGCGTTATTGCCAGCGCAACGATTTCGAGCTCGTCGAGAAGGTGACATCCGAGTATCGGGTGCCGGCTCAAGACTCGGTTGCATCGGTCCGTCAGCAGGAACTGGACGACTACTATCAGAAAGCGGTGCAGGCCCGGGACGGCATGGTGCTGCAGATGACGCCGAACGAGGTGATGAAGTACGCCGAGGAACTGGCGAAGATCATGTACCCGATCGCGGTGTCGAGGAGCCGGCTTCGCGCGATCGCGCTGCGGATTCCCGGAATCTGGGTATTGCGCCGCTTCTATCTGATTTCTCGTGGCGTAATGGGGCGGGTCAAGCGGAAGTTCGCGTCGTCGGCGAAGCGGCAAGGGTAATCCTGCGCCGGATCGGTCGCTGACTGCGCGACCGGTGCGCTATAATTTGCGCCCCCTCCGATCCGGGCCGGAGTCCGATGCGTGGTGCGAGACGTGGAAAGCCGTTCGCCGTATCGGGTCCGCGGCCGCCGAGCGGTCGCCGGGGCTGGTTTGCATGCCGATTTTGCCAAATTGCCGGTTTCAATTGAACTCGATAATGTTTACCAAAGAGCTGTTTGCCTATCGGCACGTGCTGTACCAACTGGTGACGCAGCAACTGCTGGCCCGTTACCGCCGGACCATCTTCGGATATTTGTGGACGATTCTCAATCCGCTGATGATGATGACGGTGTCCGCCGTCGTTTTCTCGCATATCTTCCGCCTTGGCCTGCGCGACTACGCCATTTTCCTGTTCGCCGCCACGGTGCCGTGGAACTTCTTCAGCGGATGCGTGGTGCAGGCGGGCAGCTCGATCGTGTCGAACGAAGGGCTGATCAAGAAAGTCTATGTCCCGAAGCTGATCTTCCCGATCTCGACCGCGATCGGGTGCCTGCTGGATTCGCTGTTCGGCCTGGTTGCGTTGTTCGTCATCGCGTTTGTCGTGGGCGCACGCATCAGTCCGGCCTTGTTCTTTCTCCCGATTTCCTTCGCGATCCTGTATTTCTTCGCGCTCGGTCTCGCGCTGATGCTGTCGGTTGCGATGGTGTATTTCCGGGATCTGCAGCATCTGATCGGCGTGCTGATGCAGGCGTTGTACTTCCTGACGCCGATCATGTACCAGCCGAGCGCCATTTCGCCGCGACTGCAAAACATCCTGCGTTTCAATCCGCTGCTCTATTTCGTGGATCTGTTCCGCGCACCGATTTATCGCTCGGAATTGCCGTCGTTGACAGTGATCGGCATCGCGTTGGGCGCTGCGATCGCAAGCTTCTCGATCGGACTCAAGCTGTTTCGGTCGTACGAGAACAAACTTATCTTTAGGCTTTGATTATGTCTTCGATTGAAGTGGTAAATGTGTCGCTCAAATTTCGACTTTACCATGACAAGACGCCGAGTCTGAAAGACTACCTTGCGCAGTTTTTTCGCTCGAAATCCCATTCGAAATTCACGGATTTCTGGGCGTTGAAGAATGTCAGTCTGACGATTCGGCGCGGCGATCGCGTGGGTATCGTAGGACATAACGGCGCCGGTAAAAGTACGCTGCTGAAGACCATCTGCCGCATTTATTCCGCGCAGTCCGGCGACGTCAAGATCACCGGGCGCGTCGCGCCGCTCATCGAGATCGGCGCCGGCTTCAATCCCGAATTCAGTGGTCGCGACAATATTTATTTCAGCGGCAGCATTCTCGGCTATTCGAAAGACGAGTTGCGCCGCCTGGAAGGCGAAATCATTGAATTCACGGAGCTGGAAGAGTTCATCGACACGCCGGTGAAATACTATTCGACCGGCATGTACATGAAGCTGGCGTTTGCAATTGCGACGGCCGTTCATCCGGAAATCCTGATTCTCGACGAAGTGTTTGCCGGCGGCGACGCGTCTTTCATCGCCAAGGCCAAGCAGCGGATGACGGAGTTCATCGACAAGGCCAGCATCATGGTCTGCGTGTCGCACGACATGGACCTGTTGAAGACGCTGTGCAATCGCGTCGTGTGGCTCGATCACGGGCAGGTAAAGGCGGACGGAAATCCCGATGAAATCATCACGCAGTACCTGGCGGCGCGTTGACGCACGCGTAGCGGTCAGCCTGTCCGGCATGACCCCGGTGCGCGTTCGACGTGGCGCCGCAGCGGCGCGGTGCGCTGACCCACTCGGGCGGCTGGCGTGACGGGCGGTTCAGATAACCGGTTGTCGGTATCCGTCGTCGTCTATCGGCCTGACGCGACGGTGCTGGCGCGCACGCTCGAGAGCTTGTGTGTTGCCGTCGACGCGACGCGCAAGTCCCGCCCCGGATTTGCCGTCGACCTGTACATGATCGACAACGGCGGCCTTGCGGAC
Source organism: Burkholderia sp. Ac-20349 (assembly GCF_017104865.1). Taxonomy (NCBI): domain Bacteria; kingdom Pseudomonadati; phylum Pseudomonadota; class Betaproteobacteria; order Burkholderiales; family Burkholderiaceae; genus Burkholderia; species Burkholderia sp. Ac-20349. The sequence goes on along the minus strand of NZ_JAAGPM010000050.1, from coordinate 36,792 downwards.
GCCGGATGGAACCCGGGCGTGCTCGATGCCGCCGGGATCCGCCATGTGACCGTGAGCGGCCAGGGTAACGTCGGATACGGGCGAGGGCACAATCTCGCGATCGAGCGCGCGGATGGCGGCTACCACCTGATTCTGAATCCGGACATCGACGTCGAGCCCGATGCGCTCACGCACGCGCTGAAATTTTTCGATGCCCAACCGGATGTCGGTCTGCTGACGCCGCGGATCGATGATGGCGACGGCCATATTCAGTATCTGTGCCGCCGCTATCCGACGGTGCTGGATCTGGCCGTGCGGGGTTTCATGCCGGCGCGGTTCAGGCGGTTTTTCTCGTCGCGACTGTCCCGATATGAAATGCGGGACGTGATCAACGATCGCGACATCGTGTGGGATCCCCCGATCGTCAGCGGCTGCTTCATGCTGTTCCGGACCGGCCTCCTCAAGAAGCTCGGCGGCTTCGATCCGCGCTATTTCCTGTATTTCGAAGACTACGACCTGAGCTTGCGCACGCTCGATGTTGCGCGGGTTGCGTACGTGCCGACCGTGCGGGTGTCGCACTATGGCGGCGGCGCTTCGCGCAAGGGATTCGCGCACATCCGGATGTTCTCGGCGTCGGCATTCAAGTTCTTCAACCGCTTCGGCTGGAAGTGTCTATGAGCGAAGTGCTCGTGACCGGGGCGAACGGGTTCGTCGGCCGTGCGCTTTGCCTGGCGCTGCAGCGTCGCGGGCATACCGCGAGCGGGCTGGTGCGCCGCTCGGGCGCGTGTGTTGCCGGCGTTCGAGAGTGGGTTCATCCCGCCGATGACTTCGCGGGCCTCGCCGAGGCGTGGCCGGCTGGGGTCGCGCCGGATTGCGTGGTGCACCTCGCGGCGCGCGTCCACGTGATGCATGACGACGCCGTCGATCCGGTTGCCGCATTTCGCGCGGCAAACGTCGAAGGCGCGTTGCGGGTTGCGCAGGCCGCACATCGCCACCAGGTCCGGCGGATGGTGTTCGTCAGCAGCGTGAAGGCGGTGGCGGAGTCCGACGGCGGCGTGCCGCTGGACGAGCGTGCGCCGCCGCATCCGGGAGATGCGTACGGGCGGTCGAAACTCGAGGCCGAGCAGGCGCTGGTCGAGTTTGCCGCGCAAACCGGCCTCGACGTCGTGATCGTTCGCCCGCCGCTCGTCTACGGCCCCGGTGTGCGCGCCAACTTCCTGCGGATGATGGATGCGATCGCGCGCGGCGTGCCGCTGCCGCTCGGCGCGATCGCCGCGCGCCGCAGTCTGGTCTACGTCGACAATCTCGCGGATGCGCTGCTGCACTGTGCGGCCGACCCGCGTGCGGCGCAGGGCTGCTTTCACGTTGCCGACGACGACGCACCGTCCGTGACGGAGTTGCTGCAGATGGTCGGCGATGCGCTTGGCAAGCCGGCGCGGTTGTTCCCGGTTCCGGTCGGGGTGTTGCGCGCGGTGGGCAAGTTGACCGGCCGGACTGCCGCGATCGACCGCCTGACGGGCGGCCTGCAGCTCGATACCGGCTGCATCGCACGGGTGCTCGACTGGCGGCCCCCCCATTCGACCCGGCAGGGGCTCGAAGCGACGGCGGCATGGTATCGTTCGCGCGACACGGAACAATAACCGACATGCATTTCGCGATTTCCACGTGGCCGACCGCCGCCGCGATGGCGCTGGCCTGCGCCATCGTGACGGCAGCGATCCTGCGCACGCTGCTCGTCACCGGGCTGGCGTGGCGGCTTGCCACCGACATTCCAAACGATCGTTCGTTGCACGTGCGTCCGACGCCGCGCGTCGGCGGCTGGGGCATCGTGCCGGTTTCCGTGCTTGCGATGCTCGGGTTCGCGCCGCAGCTCTGGCTGATCGCCGTCGCGGCGGCGGCGCTGGCAGCCCTGTCGCAATTCGACGACCGGCACGGGTTGCCCGCCCGGGTCAGGTTCGCCGCGCATCTGGCCGCAGTCGTCGCGCTGATCGCCTGCTATCCGGCCGCGGCCCCGTGGTGGCTGCTGGCGGGTGTCGGTTTCGCGATGGTCTGGCTGACCAACCTCTACAACTTCATGGACGGTGCGGACGGCCTTGCAGGCGGCATGGCGCTGTTCGGTTTCGGGGCCTATGCGGTGGCGGCGCTGGCCGGTGCGCATCCGTCCCCAGATCTTGTCGCCGGTGCCGCCGCAGTCGCGGGTGCCGCGCTGGGCTTCTTGTTTCTCAATTTCCATCCGGCGAAGCTGTTCCTCGGCGATGCGGGCTCCATCCCACTCGGGTTCATGGCGGGCGCGCTCGGCTACTGGGGCTGGCGACGCGGGGTCTGGCCGATCTGGTTCCCGGCGACGGTGTTCGCGCCCTTTATTGCCGATGCATCTGTAACACTCCTGAGACGTTTGTTACGCGGAGAAAAGTTCTGGCAGGCGCACCGGGAGCATTATTATCAAAGGATGGTGCGATCCGGCATCGGTCATGGACGCACCGCCGTATATTGGTACCTCATCATGCTCGCGGGCATAATCGTTGCCCTGTGGGCATTGGGTCGCCCGGAACCGCAGCAGTGGTTGCTGTTTGCCGCCTGGTACGGCGTTCTCGTATGTCTCGGGCTCGTCATTGACATGCGCTGGCGCCGGACTCGGCAGGCCGCCGAAAACAAATCATGAGGTTTCCCGCCGATGTTGCGATCCAAAGCATCGTGGCTGTCGCTGAGTGCTTTCCTGTTCGACCTGACCGCGGTACTTGCCGCGTGGTTGTTCGCTTATCTCGTTCGTTTCAACGGTAGCGTCCCGCATGAGTTCCTGCGCGGCGCGCTGAAGGCGCTGACATGGGTGCTGCCCGTGTACGCGCTGATGTTCCGCGGGTTCGGCCTGTATCGCGGGCTCTGGGTCTTCGCGAGCCTGCCCGACCTGATGCGCATCTCGAAGGCGGTGGCCGGCGGCGGCGTGATCGTGATGATCGGCGCCGTGATGTTCCAGCCGACGCCGATCATTCCCCGCTCGGTGCTGCTCGTGTCGCCGTTGATGCTGTTCCTGGTGATGGGCGGCGCACGCGCGCTGTATCGCGCGACCAAGGAGTACTACCTGTACGGCGGGCTCGTCGGAAAGGGCAAGCCGGTGCTGGTGCTCGGCGCCGGCACGGCCGGTGCGAGCCTCGCGCGCGAGCTGTCGCGCTCCGGCGAATGGCGCCTCGTCGGCCTGCTTGACGATGACGTCGCCAAGCAGGGCCGCGAGATATACGGTCACAAGGTGCTGGGCTCGTTCAACGACCTCAAGCACTGGACCGACGCGATGAAGGTCGAATACGCGATCATCGCGATTCCGTCGGCGTCGGTCGAGGTGCAGCGCCGCGTCGCGACGTTGTGCGTGCGGGCTGGCGTGAAGGCGATGGTGCTGCCGTCGCTGACCGCGTTGATGCCGGGGCAGGGCTTCCTGTCGCAAGTGCGGAACATCGATCTCGAGGATCTGCTCGGCCGCGAGGCCGTGACGATCGACACGCCGCACGTCGAGGCGTTGCTGCGTGGCCGCGTCGTGATGGTGACGGGCGCGGGCGGGTCGATCGGCTCCGAGCTGTGCCGGCAGATCCTGCGTTTCGCGCCGGCGCAACTCGTCGCGTTCGACCTGTCCGAGTATGCGATGTACCGGCTGACCGAGGAACTGCGCGAGCGCTTCCCCGATTTGCCGGTCCTGCCGATCATCGGCGACGCGAAGGATTCGCTGCTGCTCGACCAGGTGATGTCGCGTCACGCGCCGCACATCGTGTTCCATGCGGCCGCCTACAAGCATGTGCCGCTGATGGAGGAGCACAACGCGTGGCAGGCCTTGCGCAACAACGTGCTCGGCACCTACCGCGTGGCCCGCGCGGCGATTCGCCACGATGTCCGTCATTTCGTGCTGATCTCGACCGACAAGGCGGTCAATCCGACCAACGTGATGGGCGCGAGCAAGCGCCTGGCCGAAATGGCCTGCCAGGCGTTGCAGCAGACGAGCGAGCGCACGCAGTTCGAGACCGTGCGCTTCGGCAACGTGCTGGGCAGCGCGGGCAGCGTGATCCCGAAATTCCAGCAGCAGATCGCGAAGGGCGGCCCGGTGACGGTCACGCATCCGGAGATCACGCGTTTCTTCATGACGATCCCGGAGGCGTCGCAGCTCGTGCTGCAGGCGTCGAGCATGGGGCATGGCGGCGAGATCTTCATCCTCGACATGGGCGAACCGGTGAGGATCGTCGATCTCGCGTGCGATCTGATCCGCCTGTACGGTTTCGCGGAAGAGCAGATCCGCATCGAGTTCACCGGGCTGCGGCCCGGCGAGAAGCTCTACGAGGAGCTGCTCGCGGACGACGAGGCGACGACGCGCACACCGCACCCGAAGCTGCGGATCGCACGTGCACGGGAAGTGCCGGACAATTTCCTCGACGAGCTGCTGCCGTGGCTGATGCAGCATCGTGTACTGCCTGACGACGAAGTGCGGCGCGACCTGCGGCGCTGGGTGCCGGAATATCAGACGGCCATTGCCCCCGTGCTGCAGAGCGTCCCGTCGGTGCGCGCCGCATCGAACGGGTGACGCGGCCCCGGGCCGTGAACCGCGGACGGCAAGACAAAAAAAAGCGCCCTGAGGGGCGCTTTTTTTGTCTGGAAGTCGGTATGCGGCTCAGTGGCTGCGTCGATGCTTTCTCACCACCATCCACCGCGGCGCCTTGAACCGCACGATGCTGAGGTACAGCCACACGTAGGTCAGCGCGAACAGCACGACGAACACGAACAGGTGCACCGTGTGCCGCCAGAACAGCGTCGCGGGAATCACCGCGACGAGGCACAGCAGCCACAGATACGGCGACGTCAGCGAATTGCGTCGCGTCAGGTCGTGGGCGTGCTTCGTGCCGACCGCCCAGCGCATCAGCCGCTTGTACACGAGCATGTGCAGGTGCACGCCGTCCGGAATGCCGGGCGACATCCCGCGGATGAATTTCTTCCGGTAGATCGAGAAGCAGGTCTCGAAGATCGGGTACATGAACAGCAGCACGGGGTACCACGCGGACACCTCGCGGTTGCGCATCACGAGCAGGATCGCGAGTTCCGCGAGCATGAAGCCGATGAAGTACGCGCCGCCGTCGCCGAGGAAGATCAGGCCGGCCGGGAAATTCCACAGGAAGAAGCCGAGCACGGCGCCCATCATGATGATCGACGCGGACATGACGACCGGGTCGCCGACCTGGAACGCCACGTACGCGAGCGACGCGAACATCATGAAGCTGACCATCGACGCGAGCCCGTTGAAGCCGTCGATGATGTTGACTGCATTCGCGAGCGCCGCGACCGCGAGTACGGTGACGAACGCCGAAATGGCGCCATAGCTGAGCAGGAAATCGAGCGGCGGCACGCTGATGCGCGTGACCGCGATGTGCAGCAGCCAGAACGCGAGCGCGGCCGCCCCCATCGTGCAGAGCAGCCGCGCGCGCGGCGACACGCGCTTGGTCAGGTCCTCGACCAGGCCGGACAGGAACGCCGGCATGCCGCAGGCAACGATGCCGAGAATGCTGCCGGCGATCGTCGGGTAGCGCTGCATGAGCAGCAGCGCCCCGGTGATGACGCCCGCGAGGATCCCGATGCCCCCGACCCGCGGCACGGGCCGCACGTGGAATTTCTGCACGCCGGCCAGGTCGCTGTCGATCGAGAATTTCTCGTGAAGGTGCGCGTAGCGCACGATGAACAGCGTGACGAGCAGGGAGACAATGAAGCCGGACGCGAAGCTGAGCATGGGACCGCTCGAAAAATGGACAGCGGATTATACAAAACCGCGGGGGTTCCCCTCCTGCCATCGCCAGTGATCGGCACACATTTCTTCGATGCCGAGCGTCGCGCGCCAGCCGATGATGTCGGCCGCGGCCTGCGGGTTCGCGTAGCACTCGGCGATGTCGCCCGGGCGGCGCGCGACGAGCTCGTACGGCACCGGCCGGCCCGACGCCTTTTCAAACGCCCGCACGACTTCCAGCACGCTGTAGCCCTGGCCCGTGCCGAGGTTCACGACGAAGCTCGCATCGCGCTTCGCGAGCGCGTCGAGCGCGGCGATGTGGCCCTTCGCGAGATCGACGACGTGGATGTAGTCGCGCACGCCCGTGCCGTCCGGCGTCGGGTAGTCGGCGCCGAACACGCGCAGCTTTTCGAGCTTGCCGACCGCGACCTGGGCGACATACGGCATCAGGTTGTTCGGGATGCCGGCCGGATCCTCGCCGATCAGCCCGCTCGCGTGCGCGCCGACCGGGTTGAAGTAGCGCAGCGTCGCGATCCGCCACGACGGGTCCGAGACTTCGAGATCGCGCAGGATCTGCTCGGCGATCAGCTTCGACTGGCCGTACGGGTTGGTTGCCGACAGCGGGAACGATTCGTCGATCGGCGAGCGCTCGGGCACGCCGTACACGGTCGCGGACGAGCTGAACACGAACTGCTTGACGTTGCGCTCGCGCATCACCTTCAGCACGGCGAGCAGGCCGCCGAGGTTGTTCTGGTAGTACTCGAGCGGCTTCGCGACCGATTCGCCGACGGCCTTGAGCGCCGCGAAATGGATCGTGCCGGTGATCGGGTGCGCGTCGAACACCTTGGCGAGCGCGGCTTCGTCGCACACGTCGACCTGGTGGAACGCGGGCGTCTTGCCCGTGATCCGCTCGATGCGGCGCACGGATTCGGCCTTGCTGTTGACGAGGTTGTCGACGATCACGACGTCGTAGCCGTTGTCGAGCAGCTCGACGGCCGTGTGCGAGCCGATGTAGCCCGCACCGCCGGTAACGAGGATGGTGCCTTTAGCGGTCATTGCAGAGGTGCTCCTTCAGAGGGTAATGCCTGTCAATGAATGAATGGTCTGCCGGTAGCGCTCGACGACCTGCTGCTCGTCGAATTCCACCGCGACCTTGTGCCGGCCGCGCGCACCCATCGCGTCGCGTCCGGCCGTGCCGAGTTCGATCATGCGGAGCAATTGCTCCGCGAGGCTCGCGCTGTCGCGCACGCGGCACAGGAAGCCCGTTTCGCCGTCGGCGACGACGTCGCGGCAGCCCGGCACGTCGGTCGCGACGATCGGGCGGCCCATCGCCGACGCTTCCATCAGCGTGCGCGGCACGCCTTCGCGGTACGACGGTAGCACGACGCAGTCGGCCGCCGCGATATGGGGGCGCACGTCGTGCGCTTCGCCGAGATACTCGACGACGCCTTCGCTCGTCCATGCGTCGACATCGGCGCGGCCGATCGCGCTCGGATTGTCGACGCCGAGCGGCCCGAGCAGCTGGAAGCGTGCGTTCGGGAAGCGGGCGTGCACGATGCGCGCGGCCTCCACGTATTCGCGCACGCCCTTGTCCCACAGCAGCCGGCCGATCAGGATGAAGACGGGGGCATCGCCGGCGGGCAGCGGCACCGGCGCGAACTGTTCGAGATCGACGCCTTCGCCGTGCAGCAGCCGCGCGCGATCGGGATGCGCGAGCAACCGCTCGTCGGTGAAGGTCGCGAGATCGTCGCGGTTCAGGAACCACACTTCACGCGGGAAGCGGAACGCGAACCGGTACAGGCGCTTCGCGACGCTTGCCGCGCGGCTTTTCTGGATGAAGACGTAGCCGAGCCCGGTCGTCACCGCGATCGACGGCACGCGCGCGAGCCACGCGGCGACCGAGCCGTAGATGTTCGGCTTGATCGTGTAATGGAACACGAGATCGGGCCGCAGCGCGCGGTAGTGACGCGTCAGCGCGGCGAGCGTGCCGAGATCCTCGCGCGGGCTCGTGCCTTTCGACGCGACCGCGAGCGCCACGTAGCGGCAGCCCATCTGCTCGAGCAGCGGCACCGTGCGGTCGTGCGGCGCGATCACGATGACCTCGGCGCCGCGCGCGACGAGCGCACGGATCAGCCCGTGGCGATACGTGTAGATCGCCCAGGCCGTGTTGCAGACGAGCGCGATGCGCAGCGGGGAGGTGGCGGACATGAAAAAAAGAAAAAATAAAGCGTCGAAATGACCGAAAGCGCCGGATCCGCGTCACGCGGACGGCCGCGCGGCGAACAGCGTCTGCTTGATCCGCTGCAGCGTGCGGTACGGCGTCACGAAATGCAGCAGGTTCTTGGCGAGGCCGGCCCAGTCGTACGGGTTCAGCGCGTTGAAGTGGCTCAGCAGCAGCGTGAGCGTCGACACCAGCTGGCGCCGGCGCCTGGTCGCGCTGATCCCGCCCTCGTTGAGCTCGTAATAGAGGCCGAGCTCGGGCAGGTTCGCGCAATCGTAGCGTTGCATTAACCGTAAAAAAAGATCGAGATCCTCGGCTGCGCGGTATTTCACGCGATAGTTGCCCACTTCGCGCACGGCGTCGATGCGCAGCATGACCGACGGGTGCACGAGCGGCGAGCGCAGGAAGCGCGTGCGGCGCAGCGTGCGCGGATCGGTGGCCGGCGTCAGCATGAAGCGCGGCTCGCCGGTGCGCGACACGACCTGCGTCCACATGCCGACGCAGGCCACCCGCGGGTGGGCGCCGAGATACGCGCGCTCCTTCGCGAGGCGCTGCGGTGCGGCGAGATCGCCCGCGTCGATGCGTGCCGCATAGCGGAAGCCGCGGGCGGCCAGCGCGTCGATGCCGGCCGCGAGCGCGCGCTCGATGCCGCCGTTCTGCGGCATGCGCAGCACCTCGATCGCGAGGCCGGGCAGGTCGGGCGCGACGATCGGCGGCGTGCTGCCGTCGTCGACGATCAGCACGTGCACGGGCGTGTCCTCGCGAAACGACGCGAGGGTCCGGACGACGTCGTCGTGCCCGTTGTAGGCCGGCATCAGCACGGCCACATCGTCGAGCGAGGGCGGGCAATCAGGGGACGTCATGGTCGCAGCTTGAAACGGATGTAATAAAAATTGACGGCGGCGGCGGCCAGATAGCCGGCCGCCAGCCCGACGAGCGCGCCGTACAGGCCGAGCCGCGGGATCGCGAACAGGTTGACGAGCGCGGCGATCGCGAGCGCGAGCAGCCATTTCGACAGCAACACGAATTTTGCTTGATATTTGAGAACGATAAGATTGCCTATCGCCTCGATGCCGGCCGGCACCGACAGCCAGACCGCCCAGCGGAAGATGTCGACCGACGCCTCGTAGCCGTGGCCGAACACCTTGCCGACGATCAGCGGGGCAGCGGCGTCGAGGACGAGCGCGCCGGCTGTCATCAGGCCGGCCGTCATCGCGATCAGCCGGACGATGTTGCGGCGCAGCCGTGCGACGTCCTGCACGCGGTAGACGAAGGCGGGCGCGATCGTCTGCGCGAGCATCAGCGCGAGCGTGATCCAGTTCTCGTTGAGCTGCTGCGCGGCCGAGTAACGGCCGAGATCGGCGAACGAGACATGACGCTCGAGCATCAGGCGGTCGAGCTTCAGAAACAGGTACATGCAGATGAGGCCGAGCCAGAACACCGTGCCGGCGGTCGCAAAGTGCCGGAACAACGGCTTGTCGAAGGTCCAGCCGAGTGCGCCGCCGTTGCGATGCCGGTAGTAAAGCAGCAGCGCGAAGCCGATGGCGGCGGCCTCGAGCGCCCACAGCCACGCGAAGCGGGCGGGGCCCGCGGCCGCGCGGACCAGCAGCCAGACGAGCAGCGCCTTCGCCAGCGCGGTGACCATGCTGGTGACGAGCTGCGGCTTGCTGTAGGTCATGCTCTGCAGCCACGCGTTGACGACGCCGACGAACGGCTCGCGGAACACCATCGTGACCGCGAGGCCCGCGAGCATCGCGCCGACCAGCGGGTCGAAGGCGCCCGCGGCGATCGCGATCCAGGTCGCGGCGAGCGCGGCGACCGACACGGCGATGCGCAGCACGAACGCGCTGCCGAGCACCGCGCCGAGCTGGGCGGGCGGGCGCTGGACGATGGTCGGGACGAGGATTTCCGCGCCGCACACCCAGGTGAGCGGCGCCAGTACCAGGAGAAGCGTATTCGCATACTGCCATTTGCCGAACACATCTGGCCCGAAATAACGGGCCAGCAGGCCGCTGATCGCGATCGCGACGCCGATCTGCGTGAGCCGTTCGAGCCCCAGCCAGACGAGGTTCGCGACGGCCTTCGCGACATCCGGGTTGCCGAAGCGTTTCAGCATGCGCGGTGGCGGCGTGCGCGCAAGGCGGCCGGCAGGGCGCCCGAAGGCTGCAGATTGGCGGCGGCGGGACGGCTAGGCATTAAAATGGGCGGTATGCGCGTCATCAAAACCCGCGATTATAAGTGGGATCGGGGGCGCTCCCGCCGTTCCGCGCCAGCGGTTTCGCTCGATGCGGGGCCAGCATGTATCATGCGCGGCACCGGCGAGCGGCGGCCAGGCGAGCCAGACAAATTTCCATGCACGCAACTGAGAGAAGAGAATCGATGATCTCCCAATCCATCTTCAAGGCATATGACATTCGTGGCGTGGTCGGCAAGACGCTCGACACCGACACGGCGCGCGGGATCGGCCGGGCATTCGGCAGCGAAGTGCGCGCGCAGGGCGGCGATGCAGTCGTCGTCGCGCGCGACGGCCGCCTGTCCGGGCCGGACCTCGTCGGCGCGCTGGCCGACGGCCTGCGTGCCGCGGGCGTCGACGTCGTCGACGTCGGCATGGTGCCCACGCCGGTCGGCTATTTCGCGGCGAACGTCCCGCTCGCGCTGAAGGGCGGCGAGCGCCGCGTCGATTCGTGCATCGTCGTCACGGGCAGCCACAACCCGCCCGACTACAACGGCTTCAAGATGGTGCTGCGCGGCGCCGCGATCTACGGCGAGCAGATCCAGGCGCTGTACCAACGCATCGTCGACGAGCGCTTCGAGACGGGCAGCGGCTCGTACGAGCAGTTCGACGTGGCCGATCAATACATCGCGCGCATCGTCGGCGACATCAAGCCGGCCCGCCCGATGAAGCTCGTCGTCGACGCCGGCAACGGCGTGGCCGGCCCGCTCGCGACGCGCCTGTTCAAGGCGCTCGGTTGCGAGCTCGTCGAGCGCTTCACCGACATCGACGGCACGTTCCCGAACCACCACCCCGATCCCGCGCACCCGGAAAACCTGCAGGACGTGATCCAGGCGCTGAAGGACACCGACGCCGAGATCGGCTTCGCGTTCGACGGCGACGGCGACCGCCTCGGCGTCGTCACGAAGGACGGCCAGATCATCTATCCGGACCGCCAGCTGATGCTGTTCGCGGAAGAGGTGCTGTCGCGCAACCCGGGCGCGCAGATCATCTATGACGTGAAGTGCACGCGTCACCTCGCGCAATGGGTGAAGTCGAAGGGCGGCGAGCCGCTGATGTGGAAGACCGGCCACTCGCTCGTGAAGGCGAAGCTGCGCGAGACGGGTGCGCCGCTCGCCGGCGAAATGAGCGGCCACGTGTTCTTCAAGGATCGCTGGTACGGCTTCGACGACGGTCTCTACACGGGCGCGCGCCTGCTCGAGATCCTCACGAAGACGGCCGATCCGAGCGCGCTGCTGAACGGGCTGCCGGACGCGATGAGCACGCCTGAACTGCAGCTGTGGCTCGACGAAGGCGAGAACTTCCGCCTGATCGACAAGCTGCAGAAAGAGGCGAAGTTCGACGGCGCCGAGGAGGTCGTGACGATCGACGGCCTGCGTGTCGAGTACGCGGACGGCTTCGGCCTGGCGCGTTCGTCGAACACGACGCCGGTCGTCGTGATGCGTTTCGAGTCCGAGACGCAGGAAGGGCTCAAGCGCATCCAGGAGGACTTCCGCCGCGTGCTGACGGCCGCGAAGCCGGACGTCAAGCTGCCGTTCTGAGCCTCGGCGGCCGATGGGCCGCCAACGGCGCGATGGTGAGTCCGATCGTCGCGCCTCCCCCGAAAAGCGGCGCACGCGACACGCGTGCGGCCGCTTTTTGCCTGTGTGACTCCCCGGGCGCGATAAAATCGCTCCTTTCTGCTTGTCGCCGGCTGCCAGCCGGCGTTTTTTCAGCGTGCAAAAGATCCTGATCGTGCGCGTGTCGTCGCTGGGCGACGTCGTGCACAACATGCCGGTGATCGCCGATATCCGGCGCCGCCACCCCGATGCGCAGATCGACTGGCTCGTCGAGGAAAGCTTCGTCGACCTGGTCAAGCTCGTCGACGGCGTGCGCAACGTGCTGCCGTTCTCGCTGCGCCGCTGGCGCAAGAAGCCGTTCTCGGGCGCCACGTGGCGCGAGATCCGGGCCTTCCGCCAGCGCCTCGCGGCCGAGCAGTACGATCTCGTGATCGACTGCCAGGGCCTCATCAAGACGGCCTGGGTCGCGAGCTGGGCGCGCGGCCCGCTCGTCGGGCTCGGCAACCGCACCGACGGCGCCGGCTACGAGTGGCCGGTGCGCTTCTTCTATCGCAAGCGCGTGCCGATCGCGCCGCGCACGCACGTCGTCGAGCGCTCGCGGCAACTCGTCGCGGCCGCACTGGGCGACCCGGCGCCGACGCCGGCCGATCCGGTCGACTTCGGCCTCGATACGCGCGCGGCGGCGCTCGCGGTGGCGGCGCTCGGCCTGAACCTGCCGGTGCCGTACGTGGTGTTCGTCCATGCGACGTCGCGTGCCGACAAGCAATGGCCGGACGCCGCGTGGATCGAGCTCGGCCAGGCGCTCGTGCGGCGCGGCGCATCGCTCGTGCTGCCGTGGGGCAACGACGCGGAGCGCGCGACCAGCGAGCGGCTCGCGAAGGAATTCGGCGCGGCGGCGATCGTGCCGCCACGGCTGTCGCTGCCGGCCGTGGTCGGGCTGATCGACGGCGCGGCCGCCACCGTCGGGGTTGATACAGGTCTGGTTCACATCGCGGCCGCGCTGAAGCGTCCGACGGTCGAACTGTACAATTTCGCGACGGCCTGGCGGACCGGCGGCTACTGGTCGCCGAACGTCGTCAATCTCGGCACGGCGGGGCAACCCCCGTCGATCGCGCAGGTGAAGTCGGCGCTCGCGGGCTTCGGTCTCCTGTAACGCTGTCACACGCGCGAACCCACGCGAACCGAACATGAGCGAATCCCAGATCATCGAAGTCCCGTCCGCCGACTGGAGCGGACACAACCTGTCGGCGCCGCGCGAGCAGCTGCTGGCCGCCGTCGAGGAAGGCAAGGTGCTGTATTTCCCGCACCTGCGCTTCGCGATCGAAGGCGGCGAGGAAGCGCTGCTCGATCCGGCGCTCGCCGACCCGAAACGCAAGAACATCAGCCTTGCGCCGAACGGCGGCGCGCTTGCCGGCGTGCTCGGCGACAGCGTCACGCAGTCGGCGGTGCGCGCGCTCGTCGCACGCTTCCAGCAGCAGGCCGGCACGCTCGTCGACGGCCTCTTTCCCGAATACCGCGGCAAGCTGCGCGTCGCGCCGACCAGCCTGCGGCTGATGCAGGTCGAGACGCGCCAGACGTCCTGGCGCAAGGACGACAGCCGGCTGCACGTCGACGCGTTCCCGTCGCGGCCCAACTACGGCGAGCGGATCCTGCGCGTGTTCACGAACGTGAACCCGGCCGGCGTGCCGCGCGTGTGGCGCGTCGGCGAGCCGTTCGAGGACGTCGCGAAGCGCTTCCTGCCGCACATCAAGCCGCAGTTGCCGGGCGCCGCGTGGCTGCTGAACCTGCTGCACGTGACGAAGTCGCCGCGCAGCGCGTACGACCACCTGATGCTGAACCTGCACGACAGCATGAAGGCCGATCTCGACTACCAGAAGACGAGCCCGCAGGAGACGATGCCGTTTCCGCCGGGCTGCGTGTGGATATGTTTCTCGGATCAGACTTCGCACGCTGTGATGTCCGGCCAGTTCATGCTCGAGCAGACCTTCTTCCTGCCGGTCGACGCGATGGTCCGCCGCGAATGCGCGCCGCTCGGCATTCTCGAACGCCTGAAGGGCAGGGCGCTGGTTTGAGCGCGCAATTTCTTCGAAGCAAGACAAGGGACGCGGCATGCTGAGGGTGATCTATCGCGCGCTGTGGTGGCTCGTCGCACCGATCGCCGTCATCCGGCTTGTCGTGCGTTCGCGCAAGGAGCGCGGCTATCGCGAGCACATCGGCGAACGCTTCGGCCACGTGGCGGGCCGCTCGCGTGACGACCGTGCGCCGCTGATCTGGGTGCATGCGGTATCGGTCGGCGAGACGCGCGCGGCGCAGCCGCTGATCGACGCGCTGATGCATGCGCGCCCCGATGCACGCATCCTGCTCACGCACATGACGCCGAGCGGCCGTGCGACCGGCGAACAGATCTTCGGCGATCGCGTGCTGCGCTGCTACCTGCCGTACGACATGCCCGGCGCGGTGCGGCGCTTCCTGCGCGCGTGGCGGCCGACGCTCGGCCTCGTGATGGAAACCGAGGTGTGGCCTACGCTGATCGACGAGTGCCGCCGTGCGGACGTGCCGCTGGTGCTGACCAATGCGCGCATGTCCGCGCGTTCGTTCCGGCGTGCCTCGAAGTTCGGTGCGGCAACGCACGACGTGTTCGGCGGTTTCTCGCGCGTGCTCGCGCAGAGCCCGGCCGACGCGGAGCGGCTGACGTCGCTCGGCGCGCGCAACGTGACCGTACTCGGCAACCTGAAGTTCGACATGACGACGCCGCCGGAACTCGCGGCGCGCGGCCATGCGTGGCGCGACGCGATCGGCGCGCGGCCCGTGTGGGTGGCCGCGAGCACGCGCGAGAACGAGGAGGCGCTGGTGTTGCAGGCATTCGCGTCGATGCGCACGCCCGGCGCGCTGCTGGTGCTCGTGCCGCGTCATCCGCAGCGTTTCGCCGAGGTCGAGGCGCTGGTCGAGCGCAGCGGGCTCAAGTGCGTGCGACGCTCGGTATGGGCGGCCGATAAGGCCGCGCTCGCGGCCGGCCGGCCGGCTGCCGAACCGATGCCGGACGACGTGACGGTGCTGCTCGGCGATTCGATGGGCGAGCTCGGCGCGTACTACGCGGCGGCCGACGTCGCGTTCATCGGCGGCAGCCTGTTGCCGCTCGGCGGCCAGAACCTGATCGAAGCGTGTGCGGTCGGCGTGCCGGTGCTGATCGGGAAGCACGTATTCAACTTCACGCAGGCGACCGCCGACGCGGTCGCGGCCGGCGCGGCGCTGCAGGTCGAGGATCCGCTCGATCTCGCGCACGTGCTCGACGCGCTGTTCGCCGACAAGGCGCGGCGCATCGCGATGGGTTCGGCCGGTGCCGCATTCGCGGCACGTCACCGCGGCGCGACCGCGCGCACGGTCGACGTGCTCGCGGCACTGCTGCCGCCCGCCGAACGCGGCGGGAGCGCGCTGCAGGACGCGCAGGATAATTCCGACGACTAGGCGACGGCGGCGCAATGCAGCCGGGAGCATGCGTGGCGGCACCGTATGGCGCCGCCACGCCGCTCAGACCGTCAGCAAACCCTTCTTCTCGATGAACGCGATCACGTCCGCGACGCCGTCGAGCGCCTTCAGGTTCGTCATTACGTAAGGCCGCTCGCCGCGCATCTTCTTCGTGTCGGACGCCATCACGTCGAGGTTCGCACCGACCAGCGGCGCGAGATCCGTCTTGTTGATCACGAGCAGATCGGACTTCGTGATGCCGGGGCCGCCCTTGCGCGGAATCTTCTCGCCGCCCGCGACGTCGATCACGTAGATCGTCAGGTCCGACAGCTCGGGGCTGAACGTCGCCGCGAGATTGTCGCCGCCCGATTCGATGAACACGATGTCGGCGTCGGGGAAGCGCGACAGCATCCGGTCGACCGCTTCGAGGTTGATCGACGCATCCTCGCGGATCGCCGTGTGCGGGCAGCCGCCCGTCTCGACGCCCATGATGCGCTCCTCGGGCAGCGCGCCCGCGACCGTCAGCAGCCGCTGGTCTTCCTTCGTATAGATGTCGTTGGTGATCGCGACGAGGTCGTACTGGTCGCGCATCGCCTTGCACAGCATCTCGAGCAGCGTGGTCTTGCCGGAGCCGACGGGGCCGCCGATGCCGACGCGCAGCGGCGGCAGTTTCTTCGTGCGGCGGGCGGAGGAAGGGGCAGGTGCGTTCATGGCGGATAGTGTCGGGTTCAGGAGCGGAACAACCGCGAATACTGGGTTTCGTGTCGCGCCGACAGGATGCCGAGCTGCGGCGCGAACGTGTTGACGGCGTCGGGCGGCGTCGCGAGCGCGCGGCGCACGGCCGCGTCGATCGCGCCGCGCAGCGCGACGATGATGCGTTGTCCGGCGAGCTGGCCGAGCGGTACCGCCTTCAGCGCGGCGGACGTCTGGTTCTCGACCCAGCCGAATGCATACGCGGCGAGCACGGCGTCGGCGCTCGCGTCGTGTGCGGCGGCGGCATAGGCGAATGCGGTGGGCAGCGCGACCGGCGAAATCGACGCGAGCGTCGCGCGGCGCGCGGCGTCGCCCCATTCGAGCGATGCGCACAGCTGCGCAAGCGACCAGCCCATCTGTTCGGTCTCGCGGCGCAGTTCCGCCGATTCGCGGCTCGCGATGAACCACGCGTTTTCGGTGGCGAGCGCCGATGCGTCGTGCGCGTGCCAGCGCGCGAGCTGGTGCGCGAGGAACGGCAGCTCGCCGTGCGCGAGCACGTCGGTCAGGCCGCTTGCGATCCAGTCGCGCGCGGTGTCGGCGTCGCGGATCAGGTTCGCGTCGAGCGCCGCTTCCAGACCCTGCGAATAGCTGAATGCGCCGATCGGCAGCGCCGGTGACGCGAGGTGCAGCAGCGCGACGAGTTCAGTGGTGGTCATGGCCGTGGCCGTGAGAACAACCCGGACCATGCTGGTGATCGTGATCGTGATCGTGATCGTGCGAGTGCGAGTGCGAGTGGCCGTGATGCTCGCCGAACACTTGCTGCGCGAGTGCGTAGTCCTCGGCGAACGTCGCGTCGTGCCCGTGCTTGTGGCCGCCGCCGTATGCACCGGCTTCCGGCTGGAACGGCGCGCTCGCTTCCTCGACCTGCGTGCCGAGCCGGCGCAGCATGTCCGCGAGCACCGGGTCGGCTTCGAGCTTCAGGTAGTCGTCGCCGATCTCGACCGGCGTGTGGCGGTTGCCGAGATGGTACGCGGCGCGCATCAGCGTGAGCGGGTCGGCCGCGCGCACGCGCAGCACGGTCTCGGGCGCGGCGGCAATGCGCACGAGTGCACCGTCGTCGGCGACCAGCACGTCGCCGTCGCGCAGGATCGTGCCGCGCGGCAGCAGGACCGCGACGTCCTCGCCGGTGTCGAGCGTTGCCGCGAGGCGGCTCTTGCAGCGGGCGTCGTAGGCGAGCGTGAGCGTCGGCGCGCGCGCGACGAGCGACGCGGCGAGTTTCACGTTCGGGGCAATGCGTTTGTCGAGGGTGCGCATGAATCGAAAACCGGCAATCAGAACAGGAAATAGCGCTGCGCCATCGGCAGCACCGAAGCGGGCTCGCAGGTGAGCAACTGGCCGTCGGCGATCACGTCGTAGGTTTCGGGGTCGACGCTGATCGACGGGCGCCACGCGTTGTGGATCATGTCGGCCTTCGTCACGTTGCGGCAGTTGCGCACGGGCACGATCCGCTTCGCAAGGCCGTAGCGTTCCGCGATGCCCGCATCGGCCGCCATCTGCGACACGAAGGTCAGCGACGTGCGCGCGAGCGCGCCGCCGCGGGTGGCGAACATCTCGCGATAGTGGACCGGCTGCGGCGTCGGGATCGACGCGTTCGGGTCGCCCATCTGCGCCATCGCGATCATCCCGCCCTTCAGGATCATGGTCGGCTTGATCCCGAAGAACGCCGGCTCCCACAGCACGAGGTCGGCCCACTTGCCGGGCTCGATCGAGCCGACTTCGTGTGCGATGCCGTGCGTGAGCGCCGGGTTGATCGTGTACTTCGCGACGTAGCGCTTCGCGCGGAAGTTGTCGTTGCGCGCGCCGTCCTCGGGCAGCGCGCCGCGCTGCACCTTCATCTTGTGCGCGGTCTGCCAGGTGCGGATGATCACTTCGCCGACGCGGCCCATTGCCTGCGAATCGGACGACAGCATCGACAGCGCGCCGAGATCGTGCAGGATGTCCTCGGCCGCGATCGTCTCGCGGCGGATCCGCGATTCGGCGAACGCGAGATCCTCGGCGATCGACGGATCGAGGTGATGGCACACCATCAGCATGTCGAGATGCTCGTCGAGCGTGTTGATCGTGTACGGGCGCGTCGGGTTGGTCGACGACGGCAGCACGTTCGACTCGCCGCACACCTTCAGGATGTCGGGCGCATGGCCGCCGCCGGCGCCTTCGGTGTGGTACGTGTGGATCGTGCGGCCCTTGAACGCGGCGACCGTCGATTCGACGAAGCCGCCTTCGTTCAGCGTGTCGGTGTGGATCGCGACCTGCGTGTCGGTGTCGTCTGCGACCGACAGGCAGTTGTCGATCGCGGCGGGCGTCGTGCCCCAGTCTTCATGCAGTTTCAGCCCGATCGCGCCGGCCGCGATCTGCTCGACGAGCGGCTGCGGCAGGCTCGCATTGCCCTTGCCGAGGAAGCCGAGGTTGATCGGCCAGCCGTCGGCGGCCTGCAGCATCCGCTCCATGTGCCACGGGCCCGGCGTGCAGGTCGTCGCGTTGGTGCCGGTGGCCGGCCCCGTGCCGCCGCCGAGCATCGTCGTGACGCCCGATGCGAGCGCCTCGTCGATCTGCTGCGGGCTGATGAAGTGGATGTGCGTGTCGATGCCGCCCGCCGTCACGATCAGCCCTTCGCCGGCGATCACTTCGGTCGCGGCGCCGATCGCGATCGTCACGCCGGGCTGGATGTCGGGGTTGCCGGCCTTGCCGATCGCGGCGATGCGGCCGTGCTTGATCGCGATGTCGGCCTTCACGATGCCCCAGTGATCGAGGATCACCGCGTTCGTGATGATCGTGTCGGGCACCTCGGCCGCCACGCGCTGCGACTGGCCCATCCCGTCGCGGATCACTTTCCCGCCGCCGAATTTCACTTCCTCGCCGTAGGTCGTGAAGTCGCGTTCGATCTCGATCAGCAGTTCGGTATCGGCGAGCCGGACGCGGTCGCCCGTCGTCGGCCCGAACATTTCCGCGTACGCGCGGCGGCTCAAGCGTAGTGTCATGTTGCTGTTCCTGAAGAGCGGGGCGCGGCTTACAGCGGCCCCATCACCTTGCCCTGAAAACCGTAGACGGCACGCTCGCCCGCGAGTGCGACGAGCTCGACGGTGCGCGTCTGGCCCGGCTCGAAGCGCACGGCGGTGCCGGCCGCGATGTTCAGGCGAAAGCCGCGCGCGGCCGCGCGATCGAACGACAGTGCGTCGTTGACTTCGAAGAAGTGGTAGTGCGAGCCGACCTGCACCGGGCGGTCGCCGGTGTTCGCGACGACGAGCGTCAGCGTGGCGCGGCCTGCATTCAGTTCGTGTTCGCCGTCGTCGGTGAGGATTTCGCCGGGGATCATGCGGGACCTCACGGAATCGGGTGATGGACGGTCACGAGCTTCGTGCCGTCGGGGAAGGTCGCCTCGACCTGGATGTCGGGAATCATCTCCGGCACGCCGTCCATCACGTCGTCGCGCGTGAGCAGCGTCGTGCCGTAATGCATGACCTCGGCGACGGTCTTGCCGTCGCGCGCGGCTTCCATCAGCGCGGCGGTGATGAAGGCGACCGCCTCCGGATAGTTGAGCTTCAGGCCGCGTGCGCGACGGCGCTCGGCCAGCAGCGCCGCCGTGAAGATCAGCAGCTTGTCTTTCTCTCGGGGAGTCAGTTTCATGAAGGCAAACGTTCAGGAAAACGTAATTTTTATCGGTGCGTGCGCAACGGGGCGAACGCGCGGGTCATCGTAGCACCGCGCTGTTTTGCGTGCGTCGCGTATCGGTTATGTAAGGAGCAAGGCGTGTGCCATGTGCGTGGAACGCAGCGCGATGCGCGCTCGTGGTGCGTGATGCATGCGCAACGTGCAGCGCCGCTCGCGACGCTGCGCCGAAACGGTGCGTGGCGCGATCGCGCTCAGGTCTGCCAGAGACGCAGCGGCCGTGCGTCGACGCCGTGCACGATCGGCCGCAGATGCAGCCAGCAGTCGGTGAAGTGGCGTTGCAGCGCTTCCATCGACGTCGACAGCGCACGGACCAGCACGACGCCCGGTGTCACGCAGGTCGCGCCCGCGCGCAGCGCGGTATCGAACGGCATCCGCGCGGCGAGCGATTCCGCGAGCGCGGCATCGCACGCGGCGCCGGCCGCCCACAGCGTGCCGTACGCGGGAAAGCCGGCGAGACCCTGCAGCGCGCCACGCAGCGGGTCGTGTGCATCGAGCAGCGCGCGTTCGGTCCACAGCGGTCGGCCGTCGGCATCGACGAGCGCCGACGTCGACGCGATGCGGCCCGCCGACCAGGTTTCGCCGGCCGCTTGCCGGCCGAGCTGCGACGCGTCCCAGCCGATTGCACTGGCGCCCGCGCCGAGCTTGACCGTGAAATCGAGCGACGCGTGCGCCGCGTCGAAGAACAGGTTGTTCTGCGGCAGCCAGTCGAGTTTCGCGTGCTCGCCGATCGCGATGTCGATGCGTTGCGTCGCGTCCAGCCCGTTCGACTTGTACCACTTGGTCGCGCCGGGTGTCGTCAGCACCGCGTGCGTGCCGTTGCCGAGTGCGATGTCGATGTCGAGTCGGTCGCCGCCCGCGACGCCGCCCGGCGGGTGGACGATCACCGCGTGGCAGATCGCGTCGCCTTCCGGGTACAGCGGCCGCTGCACGCGCAGTGGGCCGTCGTGCAGCCGGTGCGTGAGTGTCGTGCGCGCGCCGTGCCGTTCGAAGCCGAGTTCGAGGCGGCCGTGCCACGACTTGGCGACGGCGGGGCGGGACAGCGGGGCATGGGAATCGGGGGCGGACATCGGCGGGAAGCAGGGGGACGGGCGCGGTGAACGAGGATGCTACCGCAACAATATACGCCGCGGTGCCCGCGTTGCGGGGCGTGGCAACGCCGCTCCCGGGTCGTGCCGTTTTGCCGGCGCGTGCCCGACAGGCGCCGTTCGGCGAGGCACCGGATCGGTGTTGCGGGCCGATCGTCGGACGCGGCGCCGCCCCGGGCCGCCTTTCCCGCTATACCGCGATCAGCTCCCGCACGCCGTTCGTCTCCATGTCGCGCGCGTCGCCGCCCGCGACGATCTCGCCACGGCTCATCACCCAGTAGCGGTCGGCGATCGACTGGGCGAAGTCGTAGTACTGCTCGACGAGCAGCACGGTCATCTTCGATTCGTCGACCAGCTGACGCAGCGTGCGGCCGATGTCCTGGATGATCGACGGCTGGATGCCTTCGGTCGGCTCGTCGAGGATCAGCAACTGTGGCTCGCTCATCAGCGCGCGGCCGATCGCGAGCTGCTGCTGCTGGCCGCCCGACAGGTCGCCGCCGCGTCGCGCGCGCATGTCCTTCAGCACCGGGAACAGGTCGTAGATGCGGTCGGGCACTTTCGACGGCGCCTTGCGGCTCGCCGCGCCGACGAGCAGGTTTTCCTCGACGGTGAGCCGCGGAAAGATGTCGCGACCCTGCGGCACGTACGCGAGCCCGGCCGCGACGCGCGCGTACGGCGGCATCGCGCCGAGCGTCGTGCCGCGCCACGACACGCTGCCGCTCTTGGCGGCGACGACGCCCATCAGGCAGCGCAGCAGCGTGCTCTTGCCGACGCCGTTGCGTCCCAGCAGCACGGTGAGCTTGCCGTCGTCGGCGGCGAGGCTCACGTTGCGCAGGATATGGCTGCCGCCGTAGTACTGGTTCAGTGCATCGATCTTCAGCATCGCATCATCGTCCAAGGTAAGACTCGATCACCGCGTCGTCGCGCTTGACCTGGTCGAGCGTGCCTTGCGCGAGCACGGCGCCTTCGGCCATCACCGTCACGCGGCCCGTGTCGCCCGCGAGCGCCGCGACGAATTCCATGTCGTGCTCGACGACCATCATCGAGCAGGTGCCGCGCAGCGTGTTCAGCAGCTCGGCGAGTTCCATCGTCTCGTGGTCGGTCATCCCGGCCGCCGGCTCGTCGAGCAGCAATAGGGCGGGGCGCTGCATCAGCAGCATGCCGATCTCGAGCCGCTGCTTCTGCCCGTGCGACAGCTCGCCGGCCGCGCGGAATGCGTGGCTTTCGAGGCCGATCAGCGCGAGCGTCTCCTCGATCTTTGCCTGCGCGGCACGGTCGAGCCGGGCACGCAGCGACGCGAGCCAGCCCTTGTCAGTCTGCATCGCGAGCTCGAGGTTCTCCCACACCGGGTGCTGTTCGAACACGGTCGGCTTCTGGAACTTGCGGCCGATGCCCGCGCGCGCGATCTCGGGCTCGTTCATCCGCGCGAGATCGAGCGTCTGGCCGAGAAACACCTTGCCTGCGTCGGGGCGCGTCTTGCCGGTGATCACGTCCATCATCGTCGTCTTGCCGGCGCCGTTCGGGCCGATCACGCAGCGCAGCTCGCCCGCGTCGATCGCGAGCGACAGCTTCCTCAGCGCGCGAAAGCCGTCGAAGCTCACCTCGATATCCTCGAGGTAGAGGATCGTGCCATGCGACGTGTCGATGCCGGGCTGCACCACGCGCCCCATCGATGCGGTGCCGCTGACGGCCAGCAGTTCGTCCTCGGGCGGCGGCGTGAATTGGTAGAGGGCCGTTCCGTTCATGCGCGTTTCCCCTTCGCGAGCACGGTTTCGACGAGGCCCATGATCCCGCGCGGCAGCAGCAGCGGCACGAGCACGAAGATCAGGCCGAGGAAGAACAGCCAGTATTCGGCGAAGTACGCGGTAAACAGGCTCTTCGCGCCGTTCACCGCGAACGCGCCGACGATCGGCCCGATCAGCGTGCCGCGTCCGCCCACCGCGACCCAGATCGCCATCTCGATCGAGTTGCCGGGCGACATCTCGCCGGGGTTGATGATGCCGACCTGCGGCACGTACAGCGCGCCCGCGATGCCGCACAGCACGGCCGACACGGTCCACACGAACAGCTTGTACGCGAGCGGGCTGTAGCCGAGGAACATCAGCCGCGTCTCGCCGTCGCGCACCGCGGTGACGACGCGCCCGAGCTTGCTCGTGACGATCGCGCGCGCGGCGATGAACGCGAGCACCAGCGTCGCGAACGTCAGCAGCAACAGCACCGTGCGCGTGCCGGGCGACGTGATCCCGAAGCCCGCGATGCGCTTGAAGTCGGTGAAGCCGTTGTTGCCGCCGAAGCCGGTCTCGTTGCGATAGAACAGCAGCATCGCGGCGAACGTCATGGCCTGCGTGATGATCGACAGGTACACGCCCTTCACGCGCGAGCGGAACGTGAAGAAGCCGAACACCCACGCGAGCACGGCCGGCACGAGCACGACGAGCGCGAGCGCCCACGCGAGATGCTGCGTGCCGCTCCAGTACCACGGCAGCTGGTGCCAGTCGAGGAACACCATGAAGTCGGGCAGGTCGCTGCCGTACTTGCCGTCTCGGCCGATCTCGCGCATCAGGTACATGCCGATCGCATAGCCGCCGAGCGCGAAGAACAGCCCGTGGCCGAGGCTCAGGATCCCGCAGTAGCCCCACACGAGATCGAGTGCGAGCGCGGCGATCGCGTAGCACATCAGCTTGCCGGTGAGCGTCATCGCGTACGCGGACAGATGGAACGCGCTCGACTCGGGCGCGACGAGCGCGGCGAGCGGCACGCCGATGCCGATTGCGATACACAGCGCGATCAGCGCGAGCCACGCGCGCCGCGACAGCAGCGCGGGGCGGGGCGGCAGGCCGAGCGCGAAGCGTTCTTCCGCGCGGGCGGCGGCAGTCGGCTTCGGCGAATCGGCGGCCGGGTTGGACAACGAGTGGGTGAATGAAGTCACGTCAAGCCTCCGCACTGCGGCCCTTCGGGGCAAACATGCCCTGCGGACGTTTCTGGATGAACAGCACGATCATCACGAGCACCGCGATCTTCGCGAGCACGGCGCCCCAGAACGGCTCGATCGCCTTGCTCGCGAGGCCGAGCCCGAAGCCGCCGAGCACCGTGCCGGCGATCTGCCCGACGCCGCCGAGCACGACGGCCATGAACGAATCGATGATGTAGTTCTGGCCGAGGTCGGGGCCCACGTTGCCGATCTGCGACAGCGCGCAGCCGCCGAGGCCCGCGATGCCCGCGCCGAACGCGAACGCATACGCGTCGACGCGCGCGGTCTTCACGCCGACGCACGCGGCCATCCGGCGGTTCTGCGTGACGGCGCGCACGAACAGGCCGAGCCGCGTCTTCGTCAGCACGGCCCACGCGACGAACACCACCGCCAGCGCGAATGCGAGGATCGCGAGCCGGTTGTACGGCAGGATCAGGTTCTGCATCACGGTCACGCCGCCGCTCATCCACGACGGATTCACGACCTGCACGTTCTGCGCGCCGAACAGCATCCGCGTTGCCTGGATCAGGATCAGGCTCACGCCGAAGGTCGCGAGCAGCGTTTCGAGCGGGCGGCCGTACAGGTGCCGCAGCACGAGCCGTTCGAGCACGATGCCGACGAGTGCAGCGGTCACGAACGACACCGGCACTGCGACGAGCGGATACCAGTCGAACGCGCCGGGCGCATAGCGCTGGATCAGCGTCTGCACCACATAGGTTGCGTACGCACCGATCATCAGGAATTCGCCGTGCGCCATGTTGATCACGCCGATCAGCCCGTACGTGATCGCGAGGCCGAGCGCGGCGAGCAGCAGCACGCTGCCGAGCGACAGGCCGGCGAACAGCGTGCCGACGATCTCGCCGCGGCGCTGCAACGTGTGCAGCGCTTCGAGCCCCTGCTGCGCGGCGTCGCGCACGCGCGCGTCCGGCTCCGCGTAGCTGCCGTCGGCGTTCTTCGCGACGAGCGGGCGCAACTGTTCGATCATGTCGAGATCGCGGCGCGCGGCCACCACCTGCACGGCTTCGAGGCGCTTCGCCGGATCGGCGTCGTGCAGCGCGGCGATCGCCCACAACGCGTCGAGGCGGCGCTTCAATGCGGGATCGGTTTCCTTCGCACGCGCGCGGTCGATCATCGGCTTGAGTGCCGGGTCGGGCGATTTCAGCAACGCATCGATCGCGTCGCGGCGCGCGGCGACGTCGGGCGATGCGAGCGCGAGCCCCGACAGCGCGCCAGTAATCTTCGTGCGCAGCAGGTTGTTCAGCATCACGGGCTGCGCGTCGCCGGCCGGCGTCGCGGCTTGCGTGAGCGCGTCGTGCGCGGTGTCGCCGGTCTGGATCAGCAGGCGGCCGTCACCGGTCGCGAGCGCGTCGCCGGTCGACAGCGCGTTGAGCAGCGCGACGGCGCGCGGATCGGGATCGGCGGCGAGCCGTTCGATCGCGGTCGTCTTCGCGTCGAAGTCGTCGCCGGCGAGTGCGGCGGTATCGGCCGCCGTCAGCGCGAACGCGGCGCGCGGCAGCCCGCCCGCGAGGGCGGTGAACGCGACGATCGCGACGGCGGCTCGGCGAAAGCGTGTAGGCATCGGGAAATCCTGTCGGGCGTGGGGAAGCGAATGCGGGCGGCGATGCGCGGTCGCTTGCTGTTCATGAAGGCAAGCGTGGCCGGCGCATCGCTATCGGCATCGGTGTGCGAGCGGCACGTCGCGCAGGAAGCGCGACGCGCCACCCTGCATCAGGCGAGCGCCGCGCGCTGCCGGCGCAGGAAGGCCGGGATCGACGTGACGATGTCCGGCTTGCCCTGGTTGCCCGCGATGAACGGGCTCCACGGTTGCGCGCGCACTGCGGTCTTGGTCTTCCACACGACGTTGAACTGCCCGTCGCCGCGGATCTCGCCGATCATCACCGGCTTGTGCAGGTGATGGTTGCCGTCCATCGCGAGCGTGAAGCCCGACGGCGCGGCGACGGTCTGGCCGATCATCGCGACGCGCACCTTGTCGACGTCGGTGCTCTTTGCCTTTTCGACGGCCTGCTTCCACATGTGGATGCCGACGTAGGTCGCTTCCATCGGATCGTTGGTCACGCGCTTCGCGCCGCCCGGCAGGTTGTTCGCCTTCACCCACGCGGCGAACTGGTCCTTGAACTTCGTGTTGGTCGGGTTCTTCACCGACATGAAGTAATTCCACGCGGCGAGGTGGCCGACGAGCGGCTTCGTGTCGATCCCGCGCAGCTCTTCCTCGCCGACCGAGAACGCGACGACCGGCACGTCGGTCGCCTTGATCCCCTGGTTGCCGAGCTCCTTGTAGAACGGCACGTTCGAGTCGCCGTTGATCGTCGAGATCACGGTCGTCTTGCCGCCTTGCGAGAAGTTCTTGATGTTCGCGACGATGGTCTGGTAGTCGCTATGGCCGAACGGCGTGTAGACCTCCTGAATGTCGGCGTCCTTCACGCCCTTCGATTTCAGGAACGCGCGCAGGATCTTGTTGGTCGTGCGCGGATACACGTAGTCGGTGCCGAGCAGGAAGAAGCGCTTCGCGCCACCGCCTTCCGCGCTCATCAGGTACTCGACGGCCGGGATCGCCTGCTGGTTCGGCGCGGCGCCCGTATAGAACACGTTGCGCGACATTTCCTCGCCTTCGTACTGCACCGGATAGTAGAGCAGGCCGTTCAGTTCCTCGAATACCGGCAGCACCGACTTGCGCGACACCGACGTCCAGCAGCCGAACACGCACGCGACCTTGTCCTGGGTGAGCAGCTGGCGCGCCTTCTCCGCGAACAGCGGCCAGTTCGACGCGGGATCGACCACCACGGGCTCGAGCTTGCGGCCCATCACGCCGCCGCTCTTGTTGATGTCGGCGATCGTCATCAACGCGGTGTCCTTCAGCGACGTCTCCGAGATCGCCATCGTGCCCGACAGCGAGTGCAGGATGCCGACCTTGATCGGGCCGGTGCCCGCATCGGCCGCGTGCGCGAACGGGCTCTTGCCCGCGAGCGCGAGTGCGCCGGCCATCGAACCGAACTTCAACAGACTGCGACGTTTCATCGGGTTCCCCTTGACGTGTTGGATATGCGTGCGCCGTGTAGGCGTCGGCCAAGGGGGTAACGCAAGGCATGTGCCAGTCGTGCGGATGCACGTCAGGCGTGCCTGAGCGGGGCGGTGCGGGGCGTCGGGACGGTGCGCATGACGCGTCGTGCAGCATGGGCGGTCCGTCGCGGTGCAGGTTCACGGGCGCAAATGGTGCACGGTCGGGGTTCCCCGTTCCGGTGCCTGCACCTGCACGCGGTGCGGGACTGCCGGGCACCGTGACTTCGCGCCACGCGGGCAGGGCAGGACTCGGACACAGCGCGGTGCCGCTGCCGGTCATCGAGACGACGCTGAAGTGATGAACCGGAGCGGAAAAGAGAAACGGGCACGCGATGCGTGCCCGTTCGGGGGATCAGTGCGGCCGGCGGCAGTGTGCCGATCGGCGAGGCGGCGCGCGATGCGCCGCCGGCAGGATCAGTAACGCGGCACGGACGGATCGACGTCGCGCGACCACGCGTCGATCCCGCCTTGCAGGTTGTACAGCTTCGTGAAGCCGCGCGATTCGAGGAACATCGCGACCTGCGCGCTGCGCATCCCGTGATGGCACACGCAGACGATTTCCGCTTCGTCGTCGAGCTCTTCGCTGCGCGCGGGAATCTGCTGCATCGGGATCGACACGCTGCCGGCGATATGCGCGGTCGCGATTTCCCACGGTTCGCGCACGTCGAGCACGACCGGCGCGGGACGCGCCTTGTCGCCGAGCCATTCCGCGAGCATCGCGGCCGTCAGGATCTGCATGGTGGCTCCGCTGCTCAGAACTTGAAGCGCGACGGCTCGATCGCGTTGACGAGGTGGTCGATGTACGTTTCGAACACGTCGGCGACGCGGTACTGCTTGTCGTCGATGCGCGTGATGATCTGCGCCTTCATCACCGGACGGCCGCCGACGAATGCCGCGAGGCGGCCGCCGACCTTCAGCTGTTCGAGCATTTCCTGCGGCACGACGGGCAGGCCGCCCGCGACGCAGATCACGTCATACGGTGCCTTGCCGGCCCAGCCGCGCGAACCGTCGCCGAGCACGACTTCCGCGTTGGTCACGCCGTCGTTGCGCAGGTTGTCTTCCGCGAACTTCGCGTTGGTCGGATCGATCTCGACGGCCGTCACGTGCTGCGCACGGTGCGCGAACAGCGCAGCCAGGTAGCCCGAGCCGGCGCCGATGATGAGCACGTTCTCGTGCTTCTTGACCGTCAGCTCCTGCAGCACGCGCGCTTCGACGCGCGGGAACAGCATCTTGCTGTTGCCGTTGGGCAGCGGGAGTTCGAGGTCGGCGAACGCGAGATCGCGGTATTCGGCCGGAACGTAGTTTTCACGCTTGACGATCGACAGCAGGCCCAGGACGTCGAGATCCAGCACGTCCCACGGCCGGATCTGTTGTTCGATCATGTTGAAACGCGCGTTTTCGATATTCATGGTGTGGTCACGCAGCCTGGTCGGCCATCAGCGGGGATAGAGAAACTTCGTGATTGTACCAAACGGGGCGGCCGCGAAGCCTTCAGGCGGCCTGCAACAGACCTTTACCCCTTGCTCTTCTTGATCTGCGCCTCGAACGCGAGGTCGAGCTTGCTCGCCTTGCGCGGTTTTTTGGGGCCGAATTCGTCGACGAACTTGACGAACTCGTCGAGCGGCAGCGGCTCGCAGCGCTTCTCGGCCGTGCCGCCGGAGCGGTCGACGAGATAGAACAGGCCGCCCGCCATCGCGACGGCCGCGAATTGCGGGTTGCCGGAGCGGGTCTTCAGGCGTTCGACCGCGTGGGTCGCTTTGGTGGTGCGCATCGTGCGGAATCTGGCGGGGCGTAAGCCCCACACTGTATCAAACCGGCCGCCCGCGTGCGGCCGGCCGCGGCCCGCCGGGTTCAGACCGTGCGCGAGTAGCGCTGCTGCTGCGTCTGGCCGAGATACGCGTCGAATGCCATCGCGATG
This sequence comes from Burkholderia sp. Ac-20349, assembly GCF_017104865.1. Classification (NCBI taxonomy): domain Bacteria; kingdom Pseudomonadati; phylum Pseudomonadota; class Betaproteobacteria; order Burkholderiales; family Burkholderiaceae; genus Burkholderia; species Burkholderia sp. Ac-20349. The sequence goes on along the minus strand of NZ_JAAGPM010000050.1, from coordinate 8,115 downwards.
TTGCGCACGACCATCCGGCCGGCCGGATGGATCGTCAGGCGGTCGGCCGCGATCGTCAGCAGCCCGTCGCGCTCGAACGGGCGCAGTGCGTCGAGTTCGCGCGCGAAATGATCGGCGAAGCGGATGCCGTGCGCGGCCTCGACGTGCGAGAACGGCAGGTCGAGGTTGCACATCAGTTGCGTGATCACGTCGCGGCGCAGCCGGTCGTCGGGCGTGAGCCGCACGCCGCGCGCGATCGGCAGCCGGCCCGCGTCGAGCGCGGCGCCGTAGGCGGGCAGGTCCTTCGCGTTCTGCGCGTAGACGTCGCCGACCTTGCCGATCGACGACACGCCGAAACCGACGAGATCGGTATCCGCGCGCGTGCTGTAGCCCTGGAAATTGCGCTGCAGCGTGCCGTTCTGCTGGGCGCGCACGAGCTCGTCGGACGGCCGCGCGAAGTGGTCCATCCCGATGTACACGTAGCCGGCCGACGTCAGCATGTCGATCGCGAGGCCGAGCAGCGCGATGCGCGTTTCCGGCGGCGGCAGCGTCGCATCGTCGATCTGCCGTTGCATCTTGAACAGCTGCGGCATGTGCGCGTAGCCGAACACCGACAGCCGGTCGGGCGCGAGTTCGATGATCGTTTCCAGCGTGCGCGCGAAGACGGAGACGGTCTGGTGCGGCAGCCCGTAGATCAGGTCGACGCTGACCGAATGAAAGCCCGTCGTGCGCGCGGCGGAAAGCAGGTCGGCCGTCATCTCGAGCGGCTGGATCCGGTTGATCGCCTGCTGCACGACCGGATCGAAATCCTGCACGCCGAGGCTCAGCCGGTTGAAACCGATGTTGCGCAGGTGCACGAGCGTCGCGGGCGTGACCGTGCGCGGGTCGATCTCGATCGAGAATTCGGCGTCGGCATCCGGCGCGAGCGCGAAGTGCTCGCGGGTGGCCGCCATCAGCTCGGCCGTTTCGTCGTTGGACAGGAAGGTGGGCGTGCCGCCGCCCCAGTGCAGCTGCGTGACCGGGCGCGCGGGATCGAACAGCGCGGCCTGCAGCGCCATCTCGCGCTTGAGCTGGTCGAGATACGGGCGCGCACGGCGGTGGTTGTTGGTCGCGATCTTGTTGCAGCCGCAGTAGAAGCACGCGGTGTTGCAGAACGGGATGTGGAAGTACAGCGACAGCTCGCTCGACGACGCGCCGGGGTCGCTTGCCGCGCGTACGTAGTCGGCCGGGTCGAAATCGTCGCGGAACTGCAGCGCGGTGGGGTACGACGTATAGCGCGGCCCGTTCGCGCCGTATTTCGCGAGCAAATCGGGACGGAACACTGTGTCGGCAGAACCAGAACGCATGATGGTCTCGCGCTTTTTAGATGCTTTCGAGTATATAAACGCGCGATTGGGCTGCATTGTGTAATAACGTCGCAGCCGGCGATGGCACAATGCGGGGTGGGGCTGCCGGCACCGCGTCCGGTTGCCGCACCGTTTTTTTGTTGTTCGTTCGAGAGAGTCGAGTGTCCGTCGAATTGCCTGTCCGCCCGGCGTCAGCCGTCCCGCCGCCGCATGCGTGCCGCGAGGGCTGCGGCGCGTGCTGCATCGCGCCGTCGATTTCCAGCCCGATTCCGGGCATGCCCGACGGCAAGCCGGCCGGCGTGCGCTGCGTGCAGCTCGGCGACGACCTGCGCTGCCGGATCTTCGGCCGCCCCGAGCGGCCCGCGTGCTGTTCCGGGTTGCAGCCGGCCGCGGACATGTGCGGCGCGTCGCGCGACGAAGCGCTCGCGTGGCTCACGCGTCTCGAGGCCGCGACGCGGCCGTCGTCACCAGGAGAGTGTTCAGCATGACCGCACCTTGCGCGCCCGGCCGGCGCCGTTTTCTTGCCGTAACCGTCGGCGCCATCGGCGTGACGCTTTCGCTCGCCGCGTGCGCGTCGACGTTCCCGTTCATCCCCGATCACTACACGTTCTCGCGCGGTGACGTGCAGAAAGCCGTCGCGCGCAAGTTTCCGTACCAGAAGACGGTCGCGCAGGTCGTCGACGTGTCGCTCGCGAACCCGGCCGTCAACCTGCTGCCCGACCAGAACCGCGTCGCCGTGCAGCTCGACGCGCATTTCGTGAGCCCGTTCCTGCGCGCGCCCGTCAACGGCAAGTTCACCGTGTCGGGCCAGCTGGCTTACGACGCGCCGAGTCGCTCGGTCGTGCTGAAGTCGCCGGCCGTCGACAGCCTCGCGCTCGACGGCGACGCGCAGATGTACGCGCAGCAGGTCGGCGCGGCCGCCGGCCTGCTCGCGACGCAGTTGCTGACCAACTATCCGATCTACACGTTCAAGCCCGAACAACTGCAATTTGCCGGGGTGAACTACGAACCCGGTACAATTACGATTCTTACAAACGGCATACGCGTGGCGATCGTCGAAAAATGACGACGACCCGCGCTCGGCCGGAGGGGGGCCGCGCGTGGAAGAGTGGCCCATTCATTCGACCATTTCGGAGTTGGGCCACGGATGGACTGGATCCTGATCTGCAAGGCTTTGATCCTCGGCATCGTCGAGGGGCTGACGGAGTTCCTGCCGGTGTCGAGTACCGGTCACCTGATCGTCGCGGGCAGCTTCCTGAATTTCAACGATTCGCACGCGAAGACATTCGACGTCGTGATCCAGTTCGGTGCGATCCTCGCGGTCTGCTGGGAATACCGGCAACGGATCGCGTCCATCGTGTCCGGGCTGCCGAGCCGGCCCGACGCGCGGCGCTTCACGCTGAACGTCGTGATCGCGACGATTCCCGCCATCGCGCTCGGCCTGCTGTTCGAGAAGAAGATCAAGGCCGTGCTGTTCTCGCCGGTCCCCGTCGCGTTCGCGCTCGTCGTGGGCGGCGCGATCATCCTGTGGGCCGAGGCGCGGCAGCGCGAGCGTCGCGAACCGCCGCGCGTGGTGTCGGTCGATGCGCTGACGCCGCTCGATGCGCTCAAGGTCGGCATCGCGCAGTGTTGCGCGCTGATTCCCGGCATGTCGCGCTCGGGCTCGACGATCATCGGCGGGATGCTGTTCGGCCTCGACCGGCGCGTCGCCACCGAATTCTCGTTCTTCCTCGCGATCCCGATCATCTTCGGCGCGACGCTCTACGAAACCGTCAAGGACTGGCAGGCGTTCACGGTCGATTCGCTCGGCCTGTTCGCGCTCGGGCTCGTCGCGGCGTTCGTCAGCGCGTTCGTGTGCGTGCGCTGGCTGCTGCGCTACGTCGCGACGCACGATTTCACGGTGTTCGCGTGGTACCGGATCGCGTTCGGGCTGTTCGTGCTGCTGGTCGGGTACAGCGGCTGGCTGAACTGGGCGTGACGCGAATACGGAGGCCGGCGCGCCTCCCATGAAAAAAGCCCGATCGGCGGATGCCGGTCGGGCTTTTTCTTGTCCGGAGCAGGGCGGCATGCGCCGCCTCGGCGGGCGGGTTCAGTCTGCGCGCTTGCGGAACACCAGGTCCCACACGCCGTGGCCGAGCCGCAGCCCGCGCCGTTCGAACTTCGTCACCGGGCGGTAGTCGGGGCGCGGTGCGTAGTCGGCGGCCGTGTTTTCGAGCGTCGGCTCCGCGCCGAGCACTTCGAGCATCTGTTCCGCGTAGTTCTGCCAGTCGGTCGCGCAGTGAATGTACGCGCCGGGCTTCAGGCGCGACGCGAGATGCGCGACGAGCGGCGGCTGGATCAGCCGGCGCTTGTGGTGACGCGCCTTGTGCCACGGGTCGGGGAAGAAGATGTGCACGCCGTCGAGGCTTTCCGGCGCGATCATGTGCTCGAGCACCTCGACCGCGTCGTGCTGGATGATGCGGATGTTCGGCAGATCCTGCTCGCCAATCAGCTTCAGCAGCGCGCCGACGCCCGGCTCGTGCACCTCGACGCCGAGGAAGTCGTCGCCGGGGCGGTTCGCCGCGATTTCCGCGGTCGATGCGCCCATGCCGAAGCCGATTTCGAGGATGCGCGGCGCGTTGCGGCCGAACACCGCGTTCCAGTCGGGCAGTTCCGGCGTGTACGGCACCACGAAGCGCGGGCCGAGTTCGTCCATCGCGCGGCGCTGGCCGGTCGATACACGGCCGGCGCGCGTCACGAAGCTGCGGATGCGGCGGTGGTGCAGCGGATTGACTGCGTCGGCGCCTTCGGCGGCTTCGTCGGGAATGGCGTCGTCGTGCGGCGGCAGGCCGGTTTCGTTCGGATCGTCGTGCATCATCGGTGACAGAGAAAGGCTCGGTTGCGGGCGAGGGCATCGGGCGCGCGGGACGCGCCAGCGCGGTACAAAAAAGCCGCCTTCGACGAGGCGGCTGGGCGCGCGGTTGCGGAACGTGGCGACGGGAGCGGCGATACGCCGTCAAGCCGTTGATCCTTAAGGATTTCCCGTTCAGCCAACCGGAAAGAGCCGGATTATGGACTGGTTTGATCCGACTGGCAAGGTTGCGGGGGCTGCGGCCGTGCTGCCGTCGGCCCGGCGTCGACGTGCTCGGGGACGGGGGCATATGGGGACGGGGCCGACGCGCATGCCGCATCGGCCCTCGTTTCAGCGCACGGATGCGTTGCGCGTCACCCGACGCGCTGGTCGAGCCGGCGGCGCGGGATCGCCTTGATCTGATTCAGCGCGTAGTCGAGTTCGAATGCGGTCTCGCGCGACACGCGGCTCTCCGGTTCGAAGAAGATGCCGGCCTTCGTGTAGTGACGCACGCAGATGATGAACGGGAAGCCATGCTGCTCGCGATACGCGCGATTCATCCGCTGCAGGCGGAGTTCCTCGTCGTCGGTCAGTGCGTCGAGGCCGGCGCTCGTCTGTTCGCTGACCGATTTTCCCGATTAGGGAGAGTGTGTCTTTTTTCTTGGGGGGCGGGATGGTTCGGGCGATGTGCTGTCGCCGGGCGATTGAGTAGAATCGCGTACGCAGCCGGCATGACCGGATGCGTGAGGCGCGTGCGCAACGTGATGAAAATGAACAGTGCGCGTTTCGTTTCGACGGCCTGCGGCCAGAACGACAAGAAGCGATGACGGCTGCCGCGACGATTCATGCTTCGCCGGTGGTTGCGCTTGCAACAACCGTGCGAGAGGGTGCGTCGGCATGATCCGCCATCACTGGCCTTTGGGGAGAAAAGCCATGAGTGAAACAACTTCCGTGCGTCGCAAGATCGGTAGCAGCCCGGCCATCCTTGCACTCGCCGAGTGTGTGATTGCCGGCATCGTCGGTATATCGATCCTGAATAATCCGGAAGCCTTTGCGGGGGCGTCGGGATTTGGTGCGATCGGTACGGCGCTGGCTGTCGTGGTTCTGTGCGGGATCGTTTCGCTGGGCGGTCTCGTCTGGGCGATCGGTGCGTTGCTGCATGCGAAAGATGATGCCGGAGTGGACTTGGTGCCGGCCTATTGCGCGATCGTGCTTCATGGCCTGCTGTGCTTGCCCATCCTCATCGTGATGTTGCGGGCGGTATGAGGTAGGCGCCGCGTGCGTCGAGCGGCCTTCGCCTGTCGTTGGGCGAGGGCGGCTGGAGGTATGTGGCGGACGCCGGACGCTACGTCACGGGTGAGCTATCGGGCGATCCTGGCGCAGGCGCGCGACGGAAATGCACCGTGGCACACATTCGAGACGGATATCGCGGGAAGAGGGGCAGTGACTGCCGGAGAACCCTGCAAGCCTTGCGCGGCAGGGGTTTGAGATGTACTGGAGCGGGCGATGGGAATCGAACCCACGTCATCAGCTTGGGAAGCTGAGGTAATGGCCATTATACGACGCCCGCAGAACGCGTAATTCTACAGGGGTTTCGGTGCGGATGGCAAGCGAGAGGTTTTGGCCGGTGGCAGCGAAACTGGCATGACTCGATGCGGGAGCCGTGGTGTCGCGGGCCGTGTCGGGCGAGCCCCTCGTCATTCACGGGATCGCCCATCCAGGCTGAACGCACATCCCTTCGGCGCGCTGTAGCATCGAAGCCGAATTTCAACGGCCCAACGGATGGGCGAATACAGTCGGCGATACCGTCGCCGTCCCCGGGGGCCTTCTCGCATAGGCCATGCGCGGCGAGCCCTCACCGATGTCGGAAAACAATCCACGGAAGAACAGAACCCACGATGCTGAATACCCTGACCATGACGCCCGAGCGGGAACTGGATGCGCGCGCCAAAGCGTTTTACCTGCTCAAGAAATGGACGAGCGTGACGTTCCTGGATCATGCCGTGAGTCTGTTCAGGGATTTCCTTCACGCGTACGCCAGGCAGTTGGACACGCCGAGCCCGAATCAGGAGGAATTGGCGGCAGCGTATGCCGGCGATTTCCTGAATGCATTGGCGAGGATGGATCACGGCATTGAGACCTTGCGACAAGGTGCCGACAAGCGATCGGCCTACGATGCGCTCATAGCGGGTAGCGAGAAAGGGGGCGAGCTGTTGTTCGGGCGGAGCGCGCACGAGGTCGGTCGAACATACGACCCGTTTTTCCACGCGCTTGGCGTGAGGGATACGCGATTCTCGGATTTCGACTATGCAACGGGGTATGCGGAAGGGGCGTGGATTGAAGAGTTGAGCTGTCAGGCGCTCAAGTGCACGGTCGGGCTCGGTTTTTCCGAATACCTTGCCTATGGCAAGCGTGCCGACGGCGGCACGCGTGTGTTCAAGCACTGGACGTATGAATCGTTGTTCCAGGATCCGTTTTTTCCTGCATGGCGGTATTGGCCGCCCGGTCGCAGCTATCTCGCAGAACTTCCGCCTTGTCCGCCCAGGAACGAATCCGGGGCCGGCGAGGTTTGCAGCGATCAGGCGATTCCTGTCGAGGGTATCTGGGAACCATGGTTTCCGGCCGGCAAGGTCGGCTGTCCGAGCTACTTCCTCGAAGGCAGTATTGCCCACAAATACCTGCTGGAAGGGTCCAACGACGAGCATGTGGTGCGCTGGCGGCTGCTGTGGGAAGACACGCGTTACCGGGATGGCAGCATTCCGGCGGAGGAGGGAACTTACTTCCCCGAACCTGTCACGTTGTCGCCGCTCGATCAAGCTGCGGTAGCCGATGCCGGCAAGCAATCGACGGACGAACAGGGTCCATGATGTTGAGTATTTTGACCATGACCGCCGAGCAGGAACAGGATGCGCGCGCCAAGGCGTTTTATCTGCTCAAGAAATGGACGAGTTTCACGTTCCTGGAATACGCCGTTGGACTCTATCGGGATTTTCTCGGCGCGTACGCAAGACAACTGGACACACCGAGCCCGAATCAGGTGGAACTTGAGGAAGCCTACAGACATGATTTCCTGGGGGCACTGGTGCAAATGGATCTGGGCATCGATGCATTGCGCCGAGGTCTCGACAAACGAGCGGCATACGACGCGCTGATGACAGGAAGCCAGCAAGCTGGCGACCTGTTGTTTGGACGGAGTGCGCTTGAAATCGGTCGTAAATACGATCCGTTTTTTCATTCACTGGGACTGAAGGACACCAACTTTGCGGACCCGGTGTATGCCACGGGGTTCGCGGAGGGCGTGTGGATCGAGAGATTGATTGGCTACGCGCTCAAGTGCACGGTCGGAATCGGTTTTACCGGGATGCTTGCATACGGAACCCGTGCGGATGGCGGGACCCGCGTTTTTGAGCACTGGACCTATGAATCCATGTTCGAAGATGCGCCTCTTCCGGCTTGGCGATATTGGCCGCCCGGTCGTAGCTATCCCGCAGAACTTCCTCCCTGTCCGCCCAGGAACGAATCCGGCAGCGGCGAGGTTTGCAGCGATCAGGCGATTCCTGTCGAGGGTATCTGGGAACCATGGTTTCCGGCCGGCAAAGTCGGCTGTCCGAGTTACTTCCTCAAAGACAGTATTGCCCACAAATACCTGCTGGAAGGGTCCAACGACGAACAGGTGGTGCGCTGGCGGCTGCTGTGGGAAGACACGCGTTACCGGGATGGCAGCATTCCGGCGGAGGAGGAAACTTACTTCCCCAAGCCTGTCGCGTAACTGCGGCTACGGGTCCTGCCCGGAGAGTTTTGTCCGCGCACCGGTTACGGGCAAAGCCCGGCCGGGGCCTGTCAGTAATTTCGTGTTCAAGGCATATGATGCTCCGAAGGAGACTATATGCCTCGCAAACCGAAAGCCAAACCGGTAGACCTGCCGGCGATTCCCGCCGAGTTGCTTGAGCAATTCGGCAG